>NZ_JANJGQ010000036.1:0-27483 GCF_030847595.1 Pseudoalteromonas sp. 20-92 | reverse complement strand
CAGCGGGGAGTGATAAGTCAGCATCTATTGTGAGTCCTTCGCGATTGAAATCATCAATCACATTGAACAAGCGACACGCTCTGCCATCCGATAATTGGTCGTGCATAAAATCCATTGACCAACATTCGTTAATGGCCTCAGGGACAGCCAATGGTTCAGGCTTCTTCCTTGTTAGACGTTTTCTAGGCTTTATTCGCAGATTCAACTCAAGCTCACGGTAAATACGATAAACGCGCTTATGATTCCATGTGTAGCCTTTAACATTGCGTAAATATAAAAAACATAAACCGAATCCCCAATTACGCTGACATTGGCTTAAATCCAATAGCAACGCTGCAATTTTCTCATTTTCATCAGACAGTTTTAGCGTATAGCGATAGCATGTTTCACTTATCATGAAAGTACGACAGGCTAAGGCAATACTCATTTTATTTGTGCTAACGACTTTATGTGCCAAGACTTTGCGCTCAGAAGCCTTTACCACTTTTTTGCCATTGCCTCCTGAATGACCTCAGATTTTAGCCGCTCTTCAGCATACATTTTCTTTAAACGGCGATTTTCATCTTCAAGTTCTTTCATTCGTGTCATTAAAGACGCATCCATGCCGCCGTATTTAGCGCGCCATTTATAAAAGGTTGAGTTGCCCATACCATGTTCACGGCATAGCTCAGGAATAGGCACGCCGCGTTCTGCTTGTTTTAAGATGGCGAGGATCTGACTGTCTGTAAAATGTGCTTTTTTCATAATTTTCTCCTGTGTTTACAATAAGAGAAAATTCTACGTTTGGCATCTATTATTTTTCGGGAGGATTACCATGCCTTACCAATAAACGCTTCTTTGAAAACTGAATGTTCTCTTTTTTTGTTCATAAGAGTGAATTTACCCCCTGAAGATTGGAAGAGTGTAAACACAGGTTCAGTGATTAAATTAAATTCCAGTCTAACAAATAAAACTCGAAAAATGGAAATGAGATTCGCGCCTTAAACGTCTCAATTGCCAATTAATTCACCAATAACAATAATGTTTTTTTCCACTGTAGTGTCGTGTTTATGTTATTAATAATAGAAAAAAGCACGATTGAGAATCATAAGCCTCCAACTCATTGAAGATGACTGTAGTGGATTAACAAAATTGGGGAGGCGGTTAGATAGGAAAAAGTATGTCAAATTACTAGGTTTGAAATAAACTTCAATGTCACCCTAGCTTACTTTGGGGCAGAAACGAGTTTGGACTTCTCAGCTTTAACTAGACACCGGCTTATAATCTTAAAGTACAAAACGGAAGTAGACTTCCGATTTTAAGCCTATATTGCCATAATCCGGAAGTAAACTTCCGTTTCTAGGGCTTCAAAGGTAGTTATCGGAAATATACTTCTGTTTTTTGATAGCGCTGTTAACCTAGATAGCTATATGAGCAATTTTTCAGAGTCTTATTTGAACGATAACCAGACATTGAGGTTAGCTAAATATCGTCGTGAATTGATTGGTTAAGCTACTCCTTGCGCATATATTCTTGAAATGAGTGGCGCGCGTATATTGTTCCATTTAACTTTACTTAAAATTTTTAGAAAACTTAGTGGTAGTAATACCTTAGGTAATTTGTAAAACTATATAAAGTAGATAAATAAGTGTGGCGTCGGCAGAAATATGAGCGATGAGCGCACTATTAAATGTTAGGCATTTGGAGTAGTTATGCAGTTTGAGGTTACAGAATCTTTACAAGGCTCATTGAGTCTTATGCAGTTATTAGGGCCTGCTGGTATATTGGAATTACAACTTGAACTTAGCTCTGTTGCTCGAGATGGTTATTATTTCAGATTAAAAGATGGCGATTTTCATTTCGAATTAAAATACGAAGATGGAATATTTGAACTAAAAAGAAATGGATATTCAGTTAAATTTGAAGGGATCAACGGAAAACAAGAAGGAATTTATCACACTACGGTGTTTGGTTGGGGCACTAATTGGATCGCTGCTGGGGCGAACGGTGATATCCGAAGAATAGATACCCCACCGACAGCAATACCTAATTCAATTCACCGCTATGCAAAAAAGAAATGTTTGTTACCTAATGAATCATTTACAACAGTAGAGAGCTTCAGAGAAAAAGTTTTAGATTGCTTTTATAGTATTCAGGACAAAATACAGGAAACTAAATCTTATGACGGATTTTGGAATACTGTCAAAGGAAGTAATGGAAAGATAGAATCTAAAAACCCAAAGGACGAAACACAAATTCAGTCAGTCATTCACAGTTTATTGTTTGACCAAATGATGATTAACTCAATTGAAGTTGTTCCTGAATATCACAACGGTTCAGGGTCTCTTGATTTTTGTTTGTTAGCTCAAATAGACGATTCTGGTATTGAAAAAATTGCGGTTGAATTTAAAAGAGCTCATTCTACAAAATTAATTCATGGCATTGACACTCAACTCCCGTGTTATATGCAAACCATAAAGGCAACTTATGGTATTTATGGGGTGTTCTGGTTTAAAGGTGATAGCTTTGATAAGCCATTAAATTATGAAGATAAAAATGCTATTGATTATTTTTTAAATGATTTAAGGTCTAAATCTATTAAGCCTGAGCATAGAAATGTAAACGTTGTGATTATGGATTTACACTGGAAAAAACCTGCAAGCAATGCCTAACAAGAGTCTAAGATTACGACAGTTCGCTTATTCGACCTACACTTGCACAAAACAACCGATCAAGTAGATATAAGTTTTATACCTTATGGTATAAAACTTAAAGGGAAGTATATTGTCGTTGATAGTGATCAAAATCTTTATGCTTACGATGGAAACAGAAAACACATGAATTTCATTGCGCCTCTTATACCAACCTGCATAAATCTTTGAGCAATTTAACGAATTAAACAGCCCAATTATTAGAACATTATCAAAGTATTAATTTCACAAGTCTCACTCCTTTGGTTATGCTATTGAGCATTATAAATCTTATTGCGAAAACCTCTATGCTACCTCTACTTCGTATCTTGATAATTGAGCAAGACCCAGCCACTTTACAAGGGCTTTCAACGAATCTGTCAAAGACTATTCCTAATTTTGAGCGTGATGATATTCATATCGATATTATTGAATGCCTTGAGCTTAAACGCGCGTTGGAACATGTAGCGGAAGATGGTGATATTCAAGCCGTGGTTCTAAGTTGGGATATGCACAATAAAGTGGGTGAGCGTATGTATAGCCGCTTTATTGAAGAGTTAAAGGCTATTCGTCTTGAGCTGCCGGTTTATGTTGTTGGCGACGACACCAAAGGGCTGGAAATCGTTAACGAGTCAGAAGAAATTGAATCGTTCTTCTTTAAAGATGAAGTAATTTCTGACCCTGAAGCAATTTTAGGTTATATGATCAACGATTTTGACGACCGTTCGGAAACGCCATTTTGGACGGCGTATCGTCGTTATGTGGGCGAGTCAAACGATTCATGGCACACACCGGGTCATAGCGGAGGTTCTAGCTTTAGAAACTCTCCTTATATTAAAGATTTTTATCAGTTTTATGGCCGCAATGTATTTGTTGGCGACCTGTCGGTGTCGGTAGATTCGCTAGGCTCATTGTCAGACAGCACGAATACTATTGGTCGCGCTCAAGAATCAGCAGCGGCAACATTTGAAGTTAAGCACACCTACTTTGTTACAAACGGTTCGTCTACCTCAAATAAAATTATTTTACAAACACTCCTGCGTAAGGGAGATAAAGTAATTGTTGACCGTAATTGTCATAAATCAGTCCACTATGGCATTTTGCAATCTGCCAGTTACCCCATTTATTTGGCGAGTATTTTAAATCCAAAATATGGGATTTTCGCGCCACCGTCGTTGGCCGACATAAAGTTAGCAATTGAAAACAATACTGATGCTAAATTACTGGTGCTTACCGGCTGTACTTACGATGGCCTGCTTAGCGACCTGAAGCAAGTCGTAGATTATGCTCATCAATATGGTATTAAGGTGTTTATTGACGAGGCATGGTTTGCATACTCTTTGTTTCATCCTAGCTTTCGCTATTATTCTGCAATACATGCTGGGGCTGACTACATTACGCATTCCGCACACAAAGTAGTTTCGGCATTTTCTCAGGCGTCTTATATCCATATTAACGACCCCGATTTTGATGCTGATTTTTTTCGAGATATTTACAGTATCTACGCCAGCACATCGCCCAAATATCAGCTTATTGCGTCTCTTGATGTATGCCAAAAGCAATTAGAGATGGAAGGCTATAAGTTGCTCAATGCGTTGCTAAATCATGTTGACGAATTTAAACAACAGATGGCGTCGCTCAAGCACATTAAAGTGCTCGGTAAGCAAGACTTTATGGATATATTTCCGCACTTTAGCGGTGATAACATGGGCCACGACCCGTTAAAAATACTCATTGATATTAGTGAGCTACCTTATTCATTAAAAGATATTCATAAATATTTACTGGACGAAATTGGTCTAGAAATAGAAAAATACACGCACAGCACTATCTTGGTTTTACTCACGCTTGGCGGCACACGTTCGAAAATAATTCGTTTGTACAATGCATTGAAAAAGCTAGATGGGGGCAAAGTGAAGCTGTCGAAATCGACGCGCAGAGCCCGCTTACCAGAAAATTTACCCGCCATCGATCTCGCGTGTATTCCAAGCGATGCTTTTTATGGCGAGCGCGAATCGGTGCCTATTAGCAAAAGTAACAACCGCATTTGCGCTGGTTTAGTTACCCCATATCCGCCAGGTATTCCGCTTTTAGTGCCGGGCCAGCATATTACTGAAGATCACATTGAATATTTGCAGGAATTGGCAAGCCAAGGGCTGACAATTCAAGGCAGTTTTGATGGTGAAATTTATGTACTTAAGGGAAAGGTTAAGAAGTAACGGTATTCGTTTAGTACTATCGTTATCGCTGGGCAGTAATGTCGCAAGACATTGCTGCTGTATGAAGCGTTATTGTATGAGTGATAATTCCAGATTACACCGAAAATTTAATGCAAGCGCGTAATTAACAGTTGTTCCACTTTAATATCATTAATGTTTATGACTTCGCGTTTATAACCGTCATTAACGACATAATCGATGCCTTTTGGTATACGGTTCAATGTATAGATGGGAGTCTGGCTGGGTTCGTATTAGGGATGATCAATATCTGAGCCATACAGGGTTGGTTATGCGTAGGTACAAACCACAAACTTATTATAGCTCGCAGCGAGTGAACACAGCCAAAAACTGGCCTGACATTGACACTAAAGAAAACTAAAAGCATGAGCGCAGCATCAACAGATACATGTGCAATTAATTTATTATAAAAGGAATTTAGATGGTATTTCCATCACTTGAAACTGATCGGCTATTACTCACAGAGCTTCGTGTTGAAGATGAAGCTGAGTTGTTCAATTTATTTTCTAACCCATCTGTAATCGAATACTATGATTTAGATGTTTTTCGTGAACACAATCAAGCTGCTAATTTGATTAACCTTTTTAATAAAAGATACCACGAACAGCAAGGCATCAGATGGGCCATCCGATTAAAACCAACAGGACAATTGATAGGTACTTGCGGGTTTAATTCGTGGAACAGTAAAATGCGTAATGCTGTAATTGGTTACGAGCTACACCCTCAATTTTGGCGATGTGGCTATACTGTGGAAGCAGTCCGCGCAATTGTTGATGCTGGTTTTTCTGGAATATTAGCTTGTGGGAAGTTAAACCGAATTCAGGCTGATACGATACCCGAAAATATCGCATCTGAATCATTATTGTTGCGACTTGGATTTAAAGAAGAAGGACTTCGACGTGAGTGTGGGTTTTGGAAAAATAAATTTCATGACCTCAAGTGCTTCGGCTTACTCCGTTCAGAGTTCAGTTCTATATAAATATGTTTACAATTTTTATTCACAAGACGTTGAGGCTATTTAAGTTATCCCTTAGGCTACGTCCATCAACATGGAGTGTATATGTCAGAATATTTTGCCAAAATTAATTGGGTAAGAGAAAATAGTGAAAGTTATATTGATAATAAATATAGCCGTGGGCATAAATGGATTTTCGATGGCGGTCAAACCGTACTAGCTTCATCTTCCCCTCATGTTGTTCCATTACCTTATTCAATTGAAAAAAATGTCGATCCCGAAGAGGCTTTTGTTGCATCACTTTCTAGTTGCCACATGTTATTCTTTTTATCTATTGCCGCCAAAAACAAGTATGTAGTTGACTCATATGTAGACGAGGCAGTTGGTATTATGGAAAAAGATAGTGATGGTAAAATTTCAATGACTAAAGTCACACTTAAACCACATGTTCAGTTTTCAGGCGATAAGAAACCAACAATGGAGCAACTTGAGAAAATGCATCATCAATCCCATGAACAATGTTTTATAGCTAATTCTGTAAAAACTGAAGTTGTTACGGAAATTTCAGTTTAACTAGTAAGTTTAGATACTACCGACAACTCATGACTCTTTTTAGTCGTTTAAACTGTCGGGTTAATGAGTTTATCCACTGCCTATTTTGAGACTATGCACTGGCCTGTAATCACTGAAACATACATATTTTCGCATTTTATCGTGCTAACTTCGCCTTGAGTAAAAATGCTGTTAAAGTTTACAAAGTAGCCTGTGTAGTATTAACCAGCTTATATACAACACTGATGAGTATTGTACTTACCATACACCCTCTTGCCTGTAAGCAAGATTGTTGTCGGATTATACGATTTATGTGAATTTAAAGACAAAACGCCATAAAATAAAGTTTTATCAATAACAAAAAATCGTAAATTAGCTTATGCTCTGTTTTAAAAGAAAAATAAGATAATTCCTTGGCTTACAGTTAGACTAATACTTATTATTTTGACTACTAAAATTTCGTATTTATAATAAAAATTAATTATGCCAAGCTTTAACTGTGTTTCTTTACGTTGTAAGCAGCATAAAATTTGAGTTTAAAGTTAACAAAACCTCCCCACTTTGAGAGATTAAGTAATGCAAAATGTTAAAAAGCGCAGACGTTTCTGGATGGTTGTAGAAAAACTAGAAGCCTTAATTGATCAAGGTATTTATCCAGTAGGTGGCCGTTTGCCTGCAGAGCGTGAAATGGCAGAAGTTTACGATGTTAGTCGCCCTACTATTCGTGAAGCTATTATTGCGCTGGAAGTTAGAAAGCGCGTTGAAGTAAAAACTGGATCGGGTGTATTTGTTACTAGTAGTAAAAAAACAGCGTCTTTAACTCCCCCAATAAGTGCATTTGAACTAACTCAGGCACGCGCATTAGTAGAATCGGAAGCTGCAGCTCTAGCGGCCTCTAAAATTTCAGATAGTGAGCTACAAGCACTTAAGCAAACACTAATAGACATGGAATTTTCTGACAAAGCTGATGAAGCAGATCAACTTTTCCATGAAATTATCGCACAAGCAACTCGTAATAAAGCGCTAGCACTTACCATTAATAACTTTTGGAAGTTACGACGCTCAGAACCACAAATATTATTAGCTCACCAAGGTGTTTGTTCGCAAAATATAAATCAGCGTTTGGCTGAGCACACCACTATCTATGATGCAATAGCTGATCGAAACCCATCCGCCGCAAGAAAGGCGATGCATAATCACTTTAATAGATTGATCAATGCATTATTTGAAGCAAGTGAAGCTAAAGCATTGGAAGAAGTAAGACGAAAAACAGATGAAACTCGTGGGCTTTATTCAATTTCTCACTTAACTAAATAACCTGAACTCTGAATAATACCAACTTGCATAAATATTTGAGCAAGTTAACGAATTAAATTGCGCTATAACGTCGTTAAAAGTTTTAATTTAGAGCAAGATACAAAAATTTTGCCTAGTTCAGCGTAATTTTTTAACGTTAAATAGACCCATATATAAGCAGATTGGTATAATAAATCTCTTAACCAGAGTTCAGCTTAGTTAATACACAAACTCACCTAGCTTTAGATGATAAAAATAGAAAAAAGGCGGTAAACCGCCTTTTCTATTTTTAACTTTATAGTTTAAAGTTTAAAGTTTAAAGCTCATGCCTAAGAATAAACGTGGGCCATAATCATTCACTTCACCTAAATTATCTTCAACAAAGAAGTCTTGTGATTTAGGTGCACTAAATAAGTTAATTGCCTCAGCTTTGATTCTAAAGTGTTCATTGATTTTATACGATGCACGCATTTCCCACACACCTACAGCGTCAACATAGCGTAAACGAGTACCATTACTTGTATAAGGTTGGAAATACTCACTACGGTATTTGTAAATAACCGCAGTATCGAAGTCGCCAATTTGGTAGTAAAGTTGACTACTAAATACATGCTTAGAAAAACCAGGAACTGAACCTGGCTCAATAATACCTTCCGTTAATTGTGTTGTATTACCATCAAGGTCAGTAGTGAATGTATCACCGTATAAGCTATCTTCAAATTCAAAATCAGTGTCAGCGAAGTTATAACCAAACTTTACACCTAAGCCATTATCCCAGCGGTAAGAAAACGAAGCTTCAAGACCGACTATTTCGCTGTCATCGTCTGATGTAACAGAGTTAGTAATAGGCAGAGATATACTTTCGCCATCTATTATAAACTCTTCTAAAATAGTTTGTTTTTCAAAACCGCCTTGGAACTGTTTGTAATATAGACTAAACGCTACAATCGAATCTTCATTCGGATACCATTCCACCGCCGCATCATAGTTCCATGACATTAATGGCTGAGTGGCAGGGTTACCAGAACCGTTTACACCTACGACTAAATCAGAAAGTGAAGTGGCTGCACCATCATCGTTACTGTTCGTTGAAAATTCACGGTTAAAGCTCAAATCTGACGGGTCTGCGCGAGACATACCACGGTAAATACCCGCACGCAATAATATATCTTCGCTATAATCTACAACTAAGTTAAAGCTAGGCAAATATTTGGTATAACTAGAGCCGCTTTGAATTTTATCAAGTGTTGTAGAATCTGATACCAATTCAAGAAATCCAGTGTCTGCATCCGTACCAACAGAATAATCTGTTCTGAAGCCAACAGATGTTACTTCAGTATCTACTACACGAAGGCCAAAGTTACCACGTATAAATTTACCAAACATCTCTGTATCGTAACTAGCCATTAAATACGCTGAAGTGGTTTTTTCCGTTACATCGACAGTACCAGTATTTTGGTATTCAACGTCAGGATAGGCGAACACACCGTTGTAATCGGCATCAGTTGCTGCAACTGCTTGAGAAAAACAGACGTTGTCGTAGGTTGCCCACGAAGCACCTGTACCTGAACCAATAACGTTACCATCACTATCAACATTAGTTACAATGTTGCCATCAGACACGCTTGATAAAAAGTCTGATTCAGGGAAGTCAATTTGACAGCCTTGCAGAATCTCAAGTGCTGTATCGTCACCTACTGTGTATTCGTTTCTTGAACCATTACCTTGGCTGCCACCGAATTGTATGAAAGAAAGCTCAGATGTTCTAATTCCACCTTCAATTTTAGTGAATATGCCACTATCTAATTCATAATCAAAATCTAAACGCGCTGATTTTATTACATTTTCGCGAACATTCTCACGATCTAAACGTGTTCTTAAACTGTCAGTAAAATTAGAAATATCTGTAACATCAAAATCCGTTAATGTGAAATGAGGAATTTCATCGCCCAAATCCCAAGAGAAGAAATTACGATCCGATGTTCTACCGCGGTTTGAAATTTGTAGTTCTTCACGATCTGTTTTTGAATACGCTAAATCAAGATTAACCGTTAATCGGTCAGTTACATTGTGCTCAATGTTTAAACCATAACCTTGGTAGTTCTCTTCACGAGAAAATTGCTCACCCGCTGATTCAATTCGCTCTTCGCCTTCCCAATGTAAAATACCACCTACATCGTTAGTAACAAGTGTGGGGCCAGTAATACCTGGTGTTGCGCGTTTTTGTAAAAAAATTAAATCATGGCGCGCTTCTTTTTGTGTCCTGTCTGAAATTTGCGTATCAAAATTAATATCCCACGCATCTGAAGGCTGGTATTGCAATGCAAAAAATACTGCGTCACGCTCATCCGATGTTTCATTTTGACGAAAACTGCGACTACTGCCAGTCCACGCATAAGGCGTACCATCACTTTTTGCTTTACCGGTTTCAGAATCAATATCTGTATCATAGCCTTGGTTTTTTAATTTTTCGCCACCGACCTGATCTTCACAGTCACCAGCGCTGCTACGATAAAAACCTTCATTGGTATTATTAGGATCATTTAAACACGCCCATAATGAAGAGCCTGACGGGCTTGAGCTTCTATATTCAGCTTCTGGTTGGCTAATATCTTGGCGCTGTACACCAAAAGACACACCAACGGCTTGGCCGTTATCAAATTCAAACTGGTCCACATAACTAAACGTACCACGATAACCTAAATCGCTTTGTAATGAGTTTTCTACATTACTTTCATCAGGGTTATAGTTTAATTTAACTTCCCCTGATACGCGTTGCTTACCAAAATCAAGAGGGGTTACGGTTTCAAGAGCAATAACACCTGCAACACCACCTTCAATCATTGATGCATCTTGCGTTTTATAGATAGCTACTTTTTTTACGAGCTCTGATGGAAACTGTGAAAAGTTAACTGAGCGGTCACCACCACCATTGGTTGCTTCACGGCCATTGATATGAGTGGCACTTAAAAATGGTCCAAGACCACGAATAGTAATCTCTGTTGCGCCACCATTTTCACGGTGAGATGCAGCACCTGTAATTGATTCCAGCGCTTCACCGATAGACAGTGCAGGTAAATCACCAATGTCTTCTGATGAAAGGCCATCAACTACAGTGGTAGACTCACGTTTAATTGCAATCTGATCTTGTATTGTTTTACGTGTACCTGTAACGCTAATGATTTCAACATCAGGTTCAACTTCAGTAACCTTTTTTTCAGCTTCCTGAGCTTGCGCAGTAAGTGCACAAGAACCAGCCATACCAGCAATTACCGCTGTTCTTACCCATTTTGCTATTGGACTTAGTACAAATGGTCCCGCTATCGAATTATTATTTTCTGACTTCAACGACATTAAAATTCTCCGTTGGTTGTTGTAGTGTGTTTTAGTTATGTGTCGCTTGTTATGCTTGTGTAGATAGAATGTGAATCCTGTATTTAATATACTCAACTGAAGCCACTTGATCAACCAATTTAACACTTAAATATTACCAGTGTTAAGACCAATTCTATTTTATAGGCATTACCAAGGGGTAAAATAGGTTGTTGATACAAGTATTACGAATAAAATATTTGCTTATAAACGCAACATGCGTCTGGGCGTGTCTATCTATTGGGAGTCAATTTACCTGCTGCGCAGATTTGAGGGGGTATTTGGGAGGAAATAAAAAGCCCCAAAATTGGGGCTAAAAAATTAGTAAGTTTTTAATCAAAACACCGATTAAACGTTTTACTACAAATTAATCGTTTTGTATTTTCCAAGTAGATCCAACACCCACTTCTGAAGTTTGAATATAATGAAGGCCTCTAGCACCAGCCAAAACCTGCGCACCAGTTGGTGATGTTTCTATTAACGTACTTGTTGCTGTAACATACTCTAGCACTTCTTTATTATTAGTTGCCGGGTCTTGGTCGATAGCTCCATCAGTATCAAATGCACCATTACCGTTTAGTTTTCTGATTTCAACCCAGTCGCCGCTTGCATCACCTGATACTCGACTATCCGTATAACCAAAGTTGTTACTTAATACCGATGAAGTATGATTAATTAAGTCGCAGTCATATTCAAAAGCATGGTCACTACTAAGTGTATATGGGTAAAATAAACCTTGTGTTAATGCACTACTGGCAATTGTATCGCTACTAGATTGATCACCTAAACCGTTTGCAATTAAATTTCCATCAAAGTTGATAACAAACGCATTTTTGGTTAGACCATATAGCACTGGCGCATTCACTGCGGTTAACTCATCACAATCACTTGCTGGTGCTTTAGAGCCGATCTCAGTACTGAACACTATGGGTTGTTGAGAGTTTAATACCGTATTGTTCTTAACGTTAAGTGTAAAGTCACCAGCAGCATTTAGCACTGCTTGATTTCCTGACTTTGGTACGCCGCCATCGTCTTGCGAAAAGGGATTAGCTGTAAACACTATGCCACCCGCTTCTTTATTATCAGAGCGAATACCTGCAATATAGTTATTACTAACGGTATGTCCAAGTGGTGTAATTAACACACCGCTCGGTCTATCATCTGAGCTAGCAATATCCGTAGTACGAATAATCACATTATCTGTGACACTGTTGAATCCTCCATCTTCTAATGAAATACCGCCATTAGGATTTACAATTGTATTGCCTTTGATAGTTGCACCAGATGTTTGCACTTTGATTAAACGACGCCCTGTTACAAAGTTTTCTATCCTGTTGTATTGAATAGTAAAATTAGCGTTTTCTGCCGCGTCAGCGCCCGTTGTATTACCCGCATTAATTAGGTGTAAGCTTGATTCAGCAAAGTTTGGATTATTACTATTACTGAATAAATTATACTGAATAGTGTGATCAGAGCTTGAAGATGACATTTTAATCACAGAGCCTTCTTCTACCGTATTTCGGTTAGTAAACGTGTTTCGTTCCACTAGTGCGCCTTTACCTTTTAACACTATCCAATTGTATTTAGCGTTATTAAGTGAAGTGTCTTCTCCATCCATCGTATTTTGTGAAAATATAAAGTTATCGCCCTCTGAGTAAATTACAGTTTCTTCTTCGGTTTCACAAAATGCACCCGCTTTAGTGTCTATGTTTTTAAAGGTAAGCCCTGTTAATGCAGCGCCGTCAACGCCGTTGGCAACATGTACACATACTTCCCCGCTAAGTACCGGATTCTGCCCTTCTACAGCGCGCAGCGTTACTGCACTGGTTAATAAAATTGCGTCCATATCAGCATAAACACCGGTGTTTAAGCCAATAACATCGCCATCAGCTAAACCGCCACTTATAGCACCAAGGAGTGCTTCGGGGTTACTAACTAATTGTGTGTAAACCACTGTGTCAAGTGAGTTTGTAGCGCTACTTGCAAAGCCATCGTTGTCTGTATACGTAGCTGTAACTGACATTATTGAGCCTGCGTAAGCAGAAGGTGTGAATGTTTTACTATTGCTGCCAGCTATTTCAACGCCATCAGCAGACCAAGTATAAGTAACGTTAGCCTCTTGAACACCGTTGTTATCAGTTATCTCAGCGGTTAACTCACCACTTGTTAAATAAGGCACTACTCCCATAATGGCTACGCTACCGGCTTCGTCAACCGCAACAGCAGAAACAGCAATTGTTTCCTCTGATGTATTATCCTCGATAAATCCATTATCATCTGTATAAGCAACTTGCACACTTATTTTTTGACCTAAAAGTGATGCATCAACTGCAAAGGTGCTCTCTATTGCGCCATCTATCTCTTGTGCGTCAGCAAGCCATTGATAAGTAATATCTCCTGATGCTCCATCGGTATCATTAATTTCTGCTGTTAATGTGTTTCCAACAGTTGGCGTGCCGCTAATTATCACTTCACCCTCTGAGTTTGTTCGTGCTACAACCTCTGTACTGGCTGAAGTAACAGATTCAGCAAACCCACGATCATCTTCAAAAGATGCACTAACAGTAATAACCGTACCAAATTGTGCGTCTGTCAACGTGAGCGTTGAAAGTACTTCATCTGCAATTTCTACATCATCCGCAAACCATTTATAAGTTACTGTATCGCCATCAAAACCATTTTCGTCAGCTACATTGGCAGTTAGTTGCGAACCAACTAGCGCGTCACCCGTAATGGTTAAGCTTGCAGGGAATGCAATTGCGGCAACATCTGCGGTTGGTTCTGTGATATGTGATTCATTAATGCCATCATCATCGGTATAAAGTGCTTGTGCAGTAATAGATAAGCCGATTTGGTCATCCGTTAATGTAAATGATGAACTTTTAGCCCCTTCAATAGCTTGCCCATCTGCATACCAAAAATATGTAATTTCACCCGATATCCCATCTGGGTCACTAACGGCCGTTGTTAATGTTTGCCCACTTGTTACTGTTCCGGTTAGAGCAATAGAGCCCAAGTTGTTGTCATTATTGTTTGAATCTGTGTCACAACCAACTATTGCCATCGCAATAGCGCATAGTGCAAAGTGTTTTAATTTCATGGTGGCTCTATTCTCCAAATTTATAGTTTTAATATTTGGCTATCTATTGTGTGTGTTACCAAATAAATCGTGCGCTTATTACCAAACCCATCTAAATTGCAAATGGATTGTTAACCAACTTGGTAATATAACCATAATAAAATAACTTTTTCCACTATACCCACCGAATTAAATAACAATAAATGAACATACAGTTAACCCTACGCTGTTATTTCTAGTCAAAAATTGAATTCAATCGTGCATAATTACTAGGAAAATACATAACCCTAGAGTAAAAAATTGGTTTTACTCGGGATTAAGTAAATAAGATTTATTTAATATGTGAAGTATTCTTACTTGAAGACTATAAAAAATTAAGAAATGCAGTGAATTTGCATAGAAAGGATTATTTACAAAGAAAATGAAAAATAAGGGTAAAAAAAGGGCAATTTTCTTGCCCCTTTTTTGTTGAGTGCTGTTTTATAACATAGCGCTATTATAAAATTCCACAGGTTCATTCGAGCCTAAAGCAACAGGCACACGTTGATGCAAGCTAGTTGGCGCAATATCTAAAATTCGCGCTCCTCTAGAGGTTGCTTTGCCACCTGCGTTTTCAACTAAAAGTGCTAACGGATTTGCTTCATAAAGCAGTCTTATTTTTCCGTTATCGTTACCGATACGTTTATCCTGTGGATACAAAAATAAACCGCCTCGGCATAAAATACGATGAACGTCGCCGACCATCGCTGCATTCCAACGGATTGAGCTTTTTTCGAAGTTTTCACAGGTGTATAGCAATTTATCAAAATACACTTGTGTTGGTTCGTCCCAGTAACGGTAGTTAGCCATATTAACGGCAAATTCACGACTTTGCTCTGGCACACTTAACTGCTTATTTGTCAGTAAGTAACCGCCGTGTGTTGAGTCTAATGTATAACAACGTGTTGGCCCGCCAGTGCTCATTACAAGTAATGATGAAGGGCCGTATAACACATAACCTGCACATACTTGATTTATACCAGGCTGACTAAATTGCTCGTCGCTGTCAAAAGGAACATCATCACGGGCTAAGTAAATAGTAAATATAGTGCCTATTTGCCCATTAACATCAATATTAGAAGAGCCATCTAGCGGGTCAAAAGCAACAATAAATTGACCTTCAGGATGGCCACCTACCGCATGATCTTCTTCCTCTGATGCAACTGCTCGTACGCTGCTATCGTCAAGTAGGATGTCTTTAAGTAGTTGATTTGCGATTACATCAAGCTTTTTTTGAACTTCACCTTGAACGTTTTCATTCAATGTTGAACCTAAAACACCGGCTAATTCACCTTGGCTTACTCGAAAAGCTATCTCTTTACTGGTCGCTAAAATTGTGCGAATAAGTAAAATAAGGTCGGTATTTACACCGTCTTCTTTCAATACTGTATTTAATCTTTTCATACGCTATACCTATTTACACAATTTAGATCGTCAAAGCATTGCTCTAGCCTTGCAACCATACTTTGCTCTGAATGACGCAGCCATACGCGAGGGTCGTAATATTTTTTGTTTGGCTTATCATCCCCGTCAGGGTTACCAATTTGCCCTTGTAGGTATGCTTGCTTGTCTTTGTAGTAATCTAAAATACCTGTCCAACACGCCCACTGCGTATCGGTATCAATATTCATCTTCACTACGCCATAGGTTAAAGACTCTGCAATTTTACTGTACTCAGAACCACTACCACCATGAAATACAAAGTTAATTGAGTTGCTTGGTAGATTAAATTTTTCTGATACGTAAGCTTGTGAATCTTTTAAAATAGTTGGCGTAAGAACAACGTTACCCGGTTTATATACACCATGAACATTGCCAAAAGATGCCGCTATTATAAAGTTAGGGCTAATACGACTTAAACGCTCGTAAGCAAATGCAACATCTTCAGGTTGAGTATATAAAGCAGAACTATCTAAGTGTGAGTTATCAACACCGTCTTCTTCGCCGCCCGTGCAGCCAAGCTCAATCTCTAGCGTCATACCTATTTTTGCCATACGCATTAAGTAACGTTCGCAAATTTCGATATTTTCTTCTAAAGGCTCTTCTGACAGATCAATCATATGCGAGCTAAACAGTGGTTTGCCAGTCAGTTCAAAGTGTCTCTCACCTTCATCAAGCAAACCATCAATCCAAGGTAGTAGCTTTTTAGCTGCATGATCAGTATGAAGCATCACTGCCACTTCATAATGTGCTGCAACGGAATGTACATATCTTGCAGCACTTACCGCCCCAAGCACTGCTGATTGTTGCTCTGGTAAGGATAAGCTTTTACCACAAAAAAATTGAGCTCCACCATTAGAAAGCTGAATAATAACGGGCGAGTTTTTCTTTTTAGCAGCTTCTAGCGTCGCATTTATAGATGTTGTACTAACAACATTTACCGCTGGTAACGCATATTGGTTAGTACGTGCGTGTTCATACACAGCACTTACTTCGTCGCCAACGATTACGCCTGGCAGTATTGTTGGGGCTAAATAATTCATTTATCAGATCCTTTCTACTTTAAAGCTTGGATACAAGAATCGGTAATTGCTTGCCAATTTTCTTGTTCAACCCATTCTTTTTTCGCTATCCAAGTACCGCCAACGGCGAATACATTATTTAAAGAAAGATAGTCCATTTTGTTACTTTCGCTAACACCACCTGTAGGACAAAAGCTGACTGCTCTAAATACTGACGACACAGCTGATACAAAAGGTGCTCCACCGGCAAGCGAAGCCGGGAATAATTTTTGCTCTTCAAAGCCATATTCAAGCGCCATTAAAATATCACCGGTGTTTGATACACCAGGAAGTACCGGTACATTACATTTAGCAAGCGCTGTAAGTAATGCAGGAGACACCGCTGGCGTTACAATAAAGTCAGAACCCGCTTCAAGTGCTTGCTCTAAAATATCAGTATTTATGACTGTACCCGCACCTACTTTTAGTTCAGGCACTTGTGCTTTAATAGCTTTTAATGCCTCTATTGATGCCTCTGTTCTTAGTACTACTTCAACTAGAGTAAGGCCCGCGTTAGCCATGGCTTTTGCTATTTGAACACCTTGCTCTGGCGTATCAGCTTGAATTATAGGTAGCAGTGTTTGTCCTGACATAAGTTCAGAAAAGCGAGTCATAACGTTGTTCCTTTATAAAAAGTAATGCGGCCGAGGTATAACGGCCTTTAATGTTTGATTATTTTGTTATACCAATTGCATTAAATTAATGAGCTATTATAGCGACAAGAAAATAGCTCAATAACAAGGCTAAAATTATGATACATAGTTGCTCTATATAAATAATTTTTAACGTAGTTAGTGAGTTATTTAATACGCTAAGGTGATCATGTTTTTAATATAATTGGTATCAGATGCCAGCTTCAGCCATTGCTAGCTGAAATATATCTTTTGGAGCAATAGCACCTGGCTGTTGTATAACAGCACCTGCTGCTTTTGCAGCAAGTTGTACAGCACTCGAAATTGGTTTATCAGATAAACGAGCACCTAAGTAAACACCGTTAAAAGCATCGCCTGCGGATGTCGTATCTACAACATTTGTTACCGGTATTATAGTGTGGCTTTGAAGCGTATCGCCCTCTTTTGTCACTACCGATTCAGGGCCATTTTTAACAACAATTTCTTCAATTTGGTAAGGCTTTAAATATTCAACAACTGCTTCTACGCTATGTACGTCATAAAGTGTTGTTAAATCTTCAACGCCAGGTAGGGTAATATCTGCAAGCGTAAAAGCTAAATGATATTGCTCTTTAGTTTCCTCTACACTATTCCACAAACGCGCTCTGTAGTTAGGATCAAAAACTATTTTAACCCCAGCATCTTTAAGCTGCTTTACAACTTTCCAAAAATGCTCACGTGCACTTTCTTCAATTATTGCTAATGAAATTCCTGAAAAGAAAAACATATCACCTTGGCTAAGCTGCTCGAGTGCATCAGCATCTAAAAAATCAACAACCTTTTTAGCTGCAGAATCATTGCGCCAATAAATAAAGCTACGCTCACCATGCTCATCAGTTTCTATGTAGTACATACCAGGTACTTTGGTGTCGTGAGCAAATACAAGTTGCGTATTTATTTGTTCACTCTCAAAGCGTTCTAGCATTTTTTTACTTAAATTATCTTGACCTAAAGCCGTAACAACCGAAGTAGTAACCTGCGGGAAGCAACGTTTTAAATACACTGCAGAATTATAAACATCGCCTGCAAATGATTGGTGCAGTGTTGCCGCGCTCATAGCTCTAAGCTCGACCATGCATTCACCGATAAAGTAAATATTTTTCATCTTGGAAGTTACCCTATGTAGTTAACTGCTATGCACTTATACAAAATATGCTGGCATAGCAGTTATTATCTAGATTATTGAGGCTTTTTAAGAGGTTCTATTTTTGGAATTAAAATCCAAACAGCTGCCATTGCAATGATGGCTAAAGAAGCACCAATTACAAATGCTGGTGTGTAGTTACCATCAGCAGTAAGAATAGGCACAAGCGATGTAAGGCCTACAGCACCAAGTTTTGCCGCCATACCAGAAAAACCTGATAATGTACCTACCGCTTTTTTGCCTAACAAATCACTTGGTAGTGTTTGCACATTACCAATTGCAGTTTGAAAACCAAATAAAATAACAGCCATAATAAGCACCGCTGTCGTTGGTCCGCCAGGATTGGCCATCGCAAGTAACGCTGGTAGCATAATTAAACAACCTAGCGTAATAGTTAACTTACGTGTTTTATCTGTATTCCAACCGGCTTTAAGCCTGTTTTGTGCCAATAAGCCACCAAACCAAGCACCAAACATAGCGCCAACATAAGGTACCCAACCATATATACCAATAGATTTAACATCCATGCCGTATACTTCGTTTAGGTAAATAGGGATCCAAAAAACAAATAACCACCAAATTGGGTCAATTGCGGCAGAGGCAATGATTACACCCCAGCTTTGCTTACGAGAAAGTAACTCAGCAGTTGAAGGATTATATTCTTCTTCGCCTGTTACATCGCCATTATCATCAACACGTCTTTGACCTGTTAAAATGTATTCACGTTCTTCAGCTGTAAGCCAAGGATGAGAGCTAGGCGGCGCTTTAACTAAAATTAACCAAGGCACTAACCAAAGAAAACCTAATACGCCCACAAAAACAAACACCATTTGCCAGCTAAAGTAGATAGTTAAATAAGCAATTAAAGGAATAGCAATAATACCGCCAATTGCGGCGCCAGAGTTGAAGATACCCTGTGCTAAAGCACGTTCTTTAGTAGGGAACCATTCTGCGTTACCTTTAGCTGCACCTGGCCAATTACCGGCTTCTGCTACACCTAAGATTGCGCGAAAAATACTAAGACTAAGTACACCTTGTGCAAATGCATGCGCAACGGTTGCAATAGACCAAACACCTATTGACAGTACAAAACCGAAGCGTGTGCCTACCCAGTCAAATATTTTACCAAATATGGCTTGACCAAATGCATAAGCAAATACAAACACAATTGAAATATTAGCGTATATTTGTTTGCGTTCTAGCGCTGATTCATCAGGAAATAAATCTTCAACAATGTCCGGCCAAAGCACACTAAGTGCTTGGCGGTCTATATAGTTAATAATGGTAGCTAGCGCAATTAGCGCTATAACCCACCAACGTAAGCCTTTAAGTTGCATAATTAATCCTCAAGAAAGTCTTCACGCGCTGGGCTAAAAGTATCAATCAGGATTCCGCCTGTTGGACAGGTAGCTCCATGATCAGCAAATGGTGGGATTAAGCAGCTATCACCCGGTTTTAAGATTTTAGTTACGCCATCAATGTTAAAGTGAAACTCACCTTCAACAACATACGTTACTTGAGAATGTCTGTGAGCATGGTTATAACCAATAGCCCCTTTCTCAAACCAAATTTTAACAGCCATTAGCTCTTCGTTATAACCTAGCATTTGACGTTTTAGACCATTTCCTAAGTCTTCTATTTCGGTCTCGTTACCAAATGAAAAGTTTGCGCTTTGCTTTTGCATCCTATTTACTCCTGATTATTGTTCATCATATAAACGCCTAATCGGCCATTTAAAGTGAACTCTTTATTTTGATAATTGAATGTGTTTTTAGCTGATGTTGGTGCTTTATTAATTGCCACTAAATATGAGTTGCCTTTAATATCAAGTTCAACAAGTGTTAAATCGCCCTGCTGACTATATTCAAGCTTTGTAACTCGACTAACAGCTTCTAGGGTATATTCTTTACTTGGGTTGTACTCACCATGTGGCTCTAATACAGATATAAACTTATGTTGCTTTTGACCCTCAACACGACGAATAAAACCGTTTTCGTTGCGTAAATTAAAGTGAGGGTCATTTGCGCCTATTTGAGTAAACAAGAAAGACTCATCACCTTTAACCAAGCTCGTTTGCGTATAAAAGCGACCATTTTCGTTTAGCCACGTTACTTTAGCTAAACCACTTTGAGGTTGCGCTTGAGCTTTAAGCCATAGATGTTGGTAGCCATTTTTAGTACCTAGCGCAGACAGTTGTGTTGCATTTGCTTTTAACTCAAAGCTGGTATCGATAAGCTGACCTTTATAATGCAAAGGCAGGTCAAGTTGATACGCTTTATTTGCAGCAACATCAAATATATCAAGTGCAACTGTGCTTTGTAGTTCAGGTAAGTTAATAAGTGCAAGCGTACGCTCAAGATCAACGCCGTTATAAGCTGTGCTTATTTCGCCGCTTGAAATCGTGCCGTATTCATTTGTTTCGAAAAAGTTAAGTGTAGGGTAATTACTATTTCCTACTTCAACATTTGCATTAAAATGCGTTGTTTCGTCAACCACTACCGTATTGTGCGCAACAGTGTGTTTGGCGTAAGTTTCGTTTTCAGGTAAATAACGACCGCCGTATTTAGCTTCTACATTTAAAAAACGTGCTGCGCCATAATCAGATACAATTTCATTACCGTGGTCGTAAAATTGCCATGTTAGTTTATCAAAATGACCGTGACCTAAGCCTTGTGCAGCAGGTTTAAATAGTAGAGCTTGATCGCCACCTATCTGCGTTCTCATTACAACTAGAGCACCTTGTTTACCGTCATTACCATCGCCGAAGACAATAGATTTAAACGAATAAGGTTTTGCCATGTTGTTATCAAGTGCTTGAGCTACTTTTAGTCCATCACCAGAGAGAATTATTTGGTCTTGTTGCTTAGCAATATCTAAATAACCCGCATCGTTGGTTAAGCCATATGCTGCCGTTACACCATTAACTAACTCAATGGTATCGATACCTTTACTTTTTATTGCATCGTTAATTGGGAAAAACAAACCGTTGTAGCTAAGTTGAATCGTCGTATCAATCGCTTTTAATAATATGCCATCGCGATATTCAAATATTTTTCGTTGTGGTTCGTTGTTTTCAATCGCTTTAGCAAACGTTACAAAGGGTAATAGTGCAAAGCGTTGATAGTAAGGACCTTCGTTATAGTAACCTTGTGGTGAAAACAGCATCTCTAGCTGCTTGATAAAGCCACCTTTACCCGACTTTTCTAAATCGTATAATGATTTTTCTACCCACTCAGATTCGCCTAATACATACCCTGCCATGCCAACACCCGCTGTTGCCCATGTTCCATGGTTATGTACTTTATTAAATGTAGAGGGTTGGCCTACAGATGTGAACAACGAAACAGGACGGAGTAAGTCATTCTCGATTGTTTTAATGTTATCGGCATTTAACGAGTCATGAATTAGATCATAAGCTTGTATTGTGTACACAAGCCACATTGCTTCATTTAGGCTTTGCCAAAAAAACTTACCTGGATTTTGCGAGTCCATTTTACGTTTTGGATGCAGACCAAGCGTTGGGTATAATTTTGCATACTCAAGCAACATATCACGTACATAGTTTGCGTATTTATCATCTTGGCTTAATTGATAAATAATGCCCGCGTTATACATAAGTTGGTAATTTTTTTTGTGGCGCTCATGTGTATAACCACCACCACCGTCTTTTGGAACGGGTACAGTTATAGGCTGTGCAATTTGTTCATCAACTTGCGCTTTTAGCGATTCAAACGCAGTAGCAAACTTTGTGCTACCGTTGCTACTAATTGCTTGGCGCATTTGCTTAACATCATCAGTAGTAATTACTAAGTTTGGGTGCGCTGCATGCGCCCCCAATGATGTTAGTAATGTAAGTGCAGCTACAGCGGCTATTTTAAAACCTGTTTGGCATTTTAATAAGTACATAGTATTTACCCTGCCTTATTTAAAATGTTGTTGTTTTTTAATACTGCCGTGTGTGGGCCTTTAACTCTTAGTTCTTTAACACTTGGTGCTTTAGTTGCATCAAATATATTGTCTGAGATTTCAGTTTTAGGCTCGCCTACTGTGTGCTCTACAACAATAGGAGCAGATTTAACAAATTTATTATCTTTGATATTAGTAACCTGAACACCGTGAACATAAATGCTCGCTTGCTCTTTGTTACGCTTACCAAGGCCGACGTTATTAAGCGTGTTATTTGTCATTTCAAAATGGGGGCCAAATGTACTTTCATCAGAACCACCACGGTAAAGCTTAACTATGCCGCCTTTTACATCATTAAATGTATTATTATTGACAATAACGTATTCCGCGTTATAAACACCTAAGTCTTCAATTTCAGTATTTAAACGTAAAATATCGCCAGTTACTGCATTAAAGGTATTACCTGTAACAATAATTTCGTCAGCCATTGCACCTTTACCAGTGATAAAGAAATGGAATGAATGATTAATATCTAAAGCATTTAACTGTGAGTTGGTCATTACAAAGCGGTAATTATCAACCATACCCCATTTTTGCGTACGAACAATGCTGTTACCTATTGCATCTGGCGCGTTTTCACCTGAAATTGATAAACCATCTAGTTTTAAGCTGCCGCCATCGTGTATTTCAAACAAGGTAGAGCGTTGAAAAGTAAGTTTAGACTTTGCGTTCTGCTTCGCTTTAATTGTCAACGTTTTATCAATTTTAACCAGTTTAGAAACATCATATTGGCCAGGCGCTAGTTCTAGAACATCGCCAGACTCTGCATTATCAATAGCGTCTAGTAATGCACTTACATCAGCTTTAACAGAATGTGTCTTACCAGAATCAAAATCAACTAAAGCAGGTACTTTTGCATACCAGCTAACACCGGTATCTTCTTTTTTAAGTACTTTTAAATCGCGCTTTGCACCTACATTTAAACTTTTAAATGTTGGGTAAAGTAGACCATTACTTGCTTTTTCAAGCGTGATTTTTTCTTTTTTTACACCGTACGTTAGCTCAGAAAGCACTTTTGTATCTGCAATGTTGTTACTTAGTACCAGCCCGCTTACATCGTCGAATGTTGTAAATGGCTGTTCACCATCTTGATTTATGATTAAGTTGTTTTTCATTACGCTATTTTTAGGGGTTGCGCTACGCTCAGCATCGCTACCTGCAGCAAGTTGAATATGACGCACATTTATAAATGTGTTGTTTTCAATCATCGCATTTTCTACTTGGTGATAACGATTAATAGATGAATTTGGTACGCCGTTCATCACAGTAAAACCACTGCCAAAACGATAGCCTGTTAGGCCTTGTAGGTAGTTATTTCTTACAATTTGATCTTTATTGATAACGCGGATACCACCTGTGTGATCAACACCATTACCAATAAAAACATTTTCTTCTATAAGATTACCATTACCATGGCGCAGCGTTAATGTACCGCGCGCTTCATAAAATACGTTATTACGAAGGATGTTTTTACCTGATTTAACCGAAACAATTTCTACTTCACCATTGGTACGTTCAAAATAGTTATTTTCTACCAATGTATGCGAATCAGTTAGTGAGTAGTGGCTGGTGCCAATACGCAGGGTTTCACCACCGTTCGAACCAAAAGTAGGACGGTAGCCAAAATAGTTGTTGTCTATGCGGTGATAGTTTTCCTGGCTTGCTTTAGTGTTTAAACGAACAGCAACTGTCACACCTTTATTTCGTTTGCCAACTAAATGACTATGATCAAAGCGGTTATGCTGTCCATATAAGGCAACCCAATAATCAGACTCTCGTTTGTCTGGATTACTGTAATTATCGATTACTGTTTGAGTAACTCGTGAATTGTAGGCTAATTCATTTTTATTTTTACGAAATTCTATTACAGCTGAGCTCGGTGTGTAGCCGTCTTTAAATACTAAACCTGAGGCTTCAAGGTATTTACCTGCAAGTCTTAGGTTAGATTGACCTGATAGAATTACTTTTCCGTTAGTTTCAGCGGTTAATATAATAGGAGAGTTTTTTGTACCTTGGCCTTCAAGTAGGATTTCGAAGTCAGACCAAGTACCATTTTTAAGTACTACTTTGTCGCCAGCAACTAGATTGGCTGCGATATCATTAAAAGCTTGTTTACTTTCTATAAAATAATCTTTGGCCGCTATTTGTGTGGATATGCAACCGATGAGAACTAGACTAAGCTTTATTGTATTAATCAAACGCATAGTTAACTCTTTTTCGTTGTGACTGAAAGTAATGCTTCATCAGAATTTAAAAAAGCTGACATTGCACAAAGACTTTAGTCAATTGGTGTCATGTGTGTTAAAGCGCCTTAAGTTAAAACTTAAAGCGCTCAATAAGGTCGAGAAGTATTACTTTTCTAACTTTTTGAAGTAATCAAAAATTTCAGGAACGTTACCTTGACCCATACCAGCGTCAAACGCTGCTTGTAGGTTAGCTGATGAACCTTCAGCGATTTTTGATTCAGTACCTAGGTCTTCTACCATTTGTAGGAAGTAGCCTAAATCTTTGTTTGCGTTAGCAATTGAGAAACCAAGGTCGCTAACATTATCAACTGCATAGTTTTTACAAAATTGCATAAACGGTGAGTTAGATGGACCAGTCGACATGATGTCGAAAAGTTGTTGACGGTCAACACCAGCAAGCTCTGCCACTGCAAATGCTTGTGACATAGCACATACTGTCGTCATGCCCATAAAGTTGTTGATTAGCTTAGTTGTATGACCTGCACCTAACTCGCCAAGATGGAAAACGTTTTCACCTTGATCTTCCAGTACTGGTTTAACTTTATTGAATGTATCAATATCGCCTGCAGCCATAATGTTTAAAAGACCGTCTTTAGCATGTGCTGGTGTACGACCTAGTGGCGCGTCGATCATGCCTGCGCCTTTAGCTGCTAAATCAGCACCAATTTTTTTCGTAGATGATGGGATAGAAGTACCAAAATCAACTAATACTGCACCTTCTTTAATGCCCGCTAGGATACCGTCTTCTGCGTAAACGATTTTTTCTACAACGGCAGACGTTGTAAGACAAAACATAACAATATCAGAACCTTCAGCTAGCTCTTTTGCAGTGCTTGCTGTTTTTGCACCTCGAGCAACACATGCTGCAACCGCATCTTTACTAAGGTCCATAACAATTAGCTCATAGCCTTTGTTTTGTAAATTTTCGGCCATATTGCCGCCCATAAGGCCTAGACCAATGAAACCAATAACAGGTTTTGACATGAATAACTCCTAGATATGATGGCGCAAACTTTTATGAGTATGAGTAATGATTTACCCCATAAAATAGGTACGCTCTGTCTTTATTTTAATTCAGTAGAGTAACCCTTAGTAAGCTAATGAAATAAACCATCTATGTTCTGCAATTTTGCTATATAAAATAACTCTACCTATAAATAAGTTGTCTTATTTGGCTAAAACATTACTGGTTATATATTAACTACGACTAAGTATTACTCTGATAATTTACCAACATATTTAACCCCCTCAAAACAGAGGTTACCAATTGGTATGCAAAAACTTTATTACCATACAGTAATTTTGTCAACCAATAAGTTAACTTTGTAAAACATGTCAATTTACAATGCATTAAACCAAAAACAACTAAGTTACTTAATAACAACAACTTGGTTAATAAAAACCATATTTCAAGCAATAATTTCCAATAAATATTTAAATGTTTTCATAACCATTCACAGGTTGACCAATAATCAAACTTTCACTGTTAAACTTGTTATATTAGACAAAAATAAAGTAAATCAATAAATAAATGTTGTAACAGGATTAGCTCAACCGATTTTATTTGCCTAGCTTGCCTTCATCTATTGCAAAAGCGCATAAAGCTCATACACTGTGCAGTAAATAACAGCTTAATAAATGAAACTAAGGTAATAAAAATGCGCTTATTACATACTATGCTGCGTGTAGCCGATTTGAATAAATCAATTGCTTTTTATACTGAAATACTAGGTATGAAGGAATTACGCAGAGCCGATAACAGTGAATACAGATACACGCTTGCTTTTGTTGGATATGGCGATGAAGTAGATAACACAGTGTTAGAACTAACTTATAACTGGGGCGAAGATAGCTACGACCTTGGTAATGGATATGGCCATATTGCTATTGAGTTTGATGATATTTACAAAGCATGTGCTGATATTAAAGCTGCCGGTGGCAATGTAAGCCGTGAACCTGGGCCTGTAAAAGGTGGTACTACTGAAATTGCTTTTGTAAAAGACCCTGATGGTTATGCAATTGAGTTAATTCAGAAAAAAATATGAGTGAATCTTAAATTACCTACCAACTAATTCAAGTTATAACAATTTGCTTAATGCTAGTCTGCTTATATATGGGGTCTATTTAACGTTAAGAAAATTACGCTAGAACTAGGCAAAAATTTTTGTATCTAGTTGTTCTAAATGAAAATTTTCAACGACGTTATAATGCAATTTAATTCGTTAAATTGATCAAAGATTTATGCTGGTTGGTATAACTATGGAGGGATTTAATTTTATAAATTTTCAAATACTTATTTAGATTGGTATTAAATAAAAGGTGCTTTTCAGCACCTTTTTAACGCAGCTGACTATCTTTACTGCCACGTCTATTAAACGACTTAGCGCTAGTATCATTACCTTCTATTGCAGCTTGGCATGCAACACAATAACGCACTCCAGGTAACGCGAGCCTTCGCGCTTGTGGGATTTTCTCATCACACTCATCACATAGCTCTGCACTTGCGCCAGATATTAAATTGCTTCTTGCAAACTGCACGGCGTCGTTAACACTTGCATCAATTTGATCTTGAATTGCACCGTCTCGTGCCCATCCACTTGCCATAAATCCTCCTAATAAAGTTGGATGTTTAAATTTATGCTACCAAATTGAATCTTTATAAGTACTGAATATTTTTGGATTTTTGGATTTTTGGATTTTTGGATTTTTGGATTTTTGGATTTTTGGATTTTTGGATTTTTGGATTTTTGGATTTT
>NZ_JANJGQ010000035.1:0-28441 GCF_030847595.1 Pseudoalteromonas sp. 20-92 | reverse complement strand
CAGTAGTGAAACGAAACAGCGCCGATGATAGTGTAGCATTTGCTATGTGAAAGTAGGACATTACCAGGCTTCAAATTGTAGAGAGCCCGAATCTAACGATTCGGGCTTTTTTACGTCTGCAGAAAAGTGAAATGTGCGCAATTAACACACACTCATATCGCGACACAAAGATAGTGTAGCATTGGCTATGTGGCTCTACACTGCTGTGGGCACTACGACATTCTACTGCGTAGCGCACTGACTTCACATTGTAGAAAGCCCGACTAGAAATAGTCGGGCTTTTTTACGTCTGCAGAAAAGTGAAAATATATTTCAATGAGGGTTATGCTTGTGCGTAGTTTGACTTATTGCCAAGCCATCTATGAATCAGAGGATCTACATGTTGAGGGTATTGTTTTAGCATTTGCTGCGCGATAGGCCTTACTTGATTAAGTGTTTGTTTGTCGCGCGTTAAGTCTGCAATTTTGAATTCTGCTAAACCAGTTTGTTTTGTACCAAGTACTTCACCAGGGCCACGAATTTCTAAATCGCGCTCTGCTATTACAAAACCATCGTTACTATCGCGTAGTACGCCTAATCGCTTTTGAGCAGTATGAGATAGTGGTGCGTGGTATAAAAGCACGCAATGTGATGCCGTAGCGCCGCGGCCAACTCGCCCGCGTAACTGATGCAGCTGTGCTAAGCCTAAGCGCTCAGGGTTTTCTATAATAATTAAGCTCGCATTAGGGACATCTACACCAACTTCAATAACCGTAGTGGCAACTAAAACATGTATATTACCTGCCTTAAACTCGCTCATAATGGCTTGTTTTTCAGCTGATTTCATTCGTCCATGTACTAAGCCTACGTTTAGCTCTGGTAATGCTTCTTTTAACTGCAGTGCACTGTCTTCGGCTGCCTGGCATTGCAGGACTTCTGATTCATCAATAAGTGTACACACCCAGTAAACTTGGCGGCCTTGCTCGTTACACGCTAATTTAACGCGGGCAATAATATCGTCTCTGCGAGTATCAGGAAGTGCCACTGTTGTAATTGGCGTACGCCCTGGTGGTAGCTCATCAATTACAGAGGTTTCTAAGTCGGCATACGCTGTCATAGCGAGTGTGCGTGGGATGGGTGTTGCAGTCATGACCAGTTGATGGGGATAGCAATCACCAAACTTACCTTTTTCACGCAGTGATAAACGCTGATGAACACCAAAGCGGTGTTGTTCATCAATAACGATAAGCACTAAGTTATTGAACTTAACTTCATCTTGAAATAAAGCGTGAGTACCTACAATCATTTGCGCTTCACCAGAGGCTATTTTTTCAAGTGTTGCTACGCGCTCTTTGCCTTTTGTTTTACCGCCAAGCCAAGCAACGGTTATACCTAGTTGATTAAACCACGTTGTAAAATTAACACCATGTTGCTCTGATAAAATTTCAGTAGGAGCCATTAAAGCGACTTGAAAGCCCTGCGCAATGGCTGTTAGTGCACTCAGTGCTGCTACCAGTGTTTTCCCTGAACCTACATCGCCTTGTACTAAACGCATCATTGGATACGCGTGTTGCATATCACCTTTAATTTCAGCAACTACGCGGCTTTGCGCATTTGTGGGTGCAAACGGAAGTCGCTCTAAAAATTGGCTTTCTAATGTGTTTACTGGATTTAATGCCACGGCTTTAACTTGTTGCCCTTGCTCTCGTACTTTTAATAAGCTGAGGTTTTGAGCAAGTAACTCCTCGAATACAAGGCGCTGTTGAGCTGGGTGAGTACCTTGCTCTAATGCAGTTACATCAACATCATTTGGTGGGCGGTGCAGTAATAATAAAGCGTCACTTAGTGGCATATTTGATGGCTGCCACTGTGAAGGCAGTAGTTCTTCTACTGAGTATTTATGTAGTAAATCAATAGCCTGTTCGCTTAAAGCTCTAATCGATAGTTGCTTTAAGCCTTCGGTTGTTGAATAAACGGGCGTTAATGTTGTCGCTACCGGCTGCTCGTTAGAGGTATCGCTGATACTGTATTCAGGATGACTCATTTCAAAGCCAACACGGCCACGGCGCACTTCACCAAAACAACGTATTATTTTACCAGCGCTAAATGCGTTTTTTTGTGCGGCGGTAAAATTAAAAAACCGTAGTGTTAGCCTGCCAGTACCATCATTAATTTGGCAAACCAGCATGCGCCTTTTACCAAACGTGATTTGGCTTGTCTCAATTGTTGCTTCCACACTTACATGACTATGAAGTAGCAGCTCATTAATTGCGTATAAGCGAGTGCGATCTTCGTAGCGAAGTGGTAAATGAAAGAGCATATCTTGTACAGTTAAAATACCTAGCTTCAACAAGCGCTCGGCCATTTTTGGACCAACCCCTTTAAGTTCTGTTATTGGGTATTGGCTTAAGCTAGGTTTAGACAAAGTAGGCTCAATTTTTATTATTTAATGTAGATTAAGTGTACTTACAGAGTGTAAGTGCATCAAGTATGTTTTAAAGCTTGCCAAAATTGCTCGTCAGCGACTATTTCGCCGTTTTCATCAAGTGCAGGATAAGGTAATTTTTTTTGTTTACACTGCCTTGCGATAATAGGGTGGCAGCCTTCAAAGTAAAGTGGATGTTTAACTTCGGCGCTCAACATATCTCTATTATATAAACCAGCCAGCTCGCGTTGGCGCTGTGCTTCAAACAATATTAGCGCAGCAGCAACTGATACATTTAGCGATTGCACCATGCCTTGCATTGGAATAATAATATTTTGATCGGCATATTCTAGGGCTTTTTCTGATATCCCTGTTTTTTCTTGTCCAACAATAATAGCCGTTGGCTTGGTGTAATCTACTTCTCTAAAATCAACGGCATCTTCTGATAAGTGAGTCGCTAATATTTGTATTTCTGGATTGCGTTCACGCATTGCCACTACGGCATCATCAATATTTCTATGTAAGTGCGTCTCTAGCCAGTTTTTACTGCCACCTGAGGTATTATTTGTTAGCCATTTTTGCTTTTCAGGCCATACAGCATGTACGTGATGGCAACCAACCGCATCAGCACTTCGTACTATTGCAGATAAGTTATGGTGTTTGTGCACGTCTTCTAAACACACGGTTAGGTCTGTTTGACGGCGCGAAAGTACGTCTTCGATTCTTTGATAGCGAGTTTGCTGCATGGTTATCCTCTTTTTTCGGCAATTATACGAGATTTTTGCAGTTAAGGCATTACCGTACGGCTAATTGGATTTTGTAGAGAAATAAGTGTTTCTGTTGACTGAATGGCTTCTATTGCCTGTATTTTATTAATCAGCACATCTTGTAAGTGATCAATGGACTTTGTCATTACCTTTATAAATATACTGTAGTTACCTGTTGTGTAATAAGCCTCTACCACTTCCTCCAATGCTTCTAGCTTTATAAGCGTTTGCGGGTAATCACGTGCGTTATTTAAATTAATGCCTATAAAGCAGCACACATCGTAGCCCAGCTGTTTAGTATTAATCGTTAATTGGGTGCCTATAATGATCCCTGCTTGCTTCATTTTTTCAATTCTTACGTGAATTGTCCCAGCGCTTACATTAAATCTTTTTGCTAATTCGGCATACGCAGTACGGGCATTTGCCATTAACGCATGAAGTATCTGTTTATCGAGATTATCGATTAAATAATTTTCCATTATATATTTGTCATAAAATTATCGAATATATGGTTTTTATACCACTTAATTAATGGTTTTTATATATTAAAGCTATTTTTTTTATGAGATATTGAATTAATCCTTTAAATCGTTACATTAACTTCATTAAGGGCGCTCATTAGAGCGCTTTTTATCAATTAAGCAAGTAACAATAACTGGGAATGAGGCCAATTATTATGAGTTCACACTATGTGCAGCAACAGCAGCAAATAAGTAAAGTTAAGCAATTTTTTTCACAACAACTAGAAACCCAACTTGGGCTGGTTGAGGTTCAAGCCCCAATTTTGGCTAAGGTTGGCGACGGCACGCAAGATAACTTAAGCGGCCATGAAAACGCAGTTGCTGTAAATGTGAAAGCGATTACAGATAGCCGCTACGAAGTGGTGCATTCACTGGCTAAGTGGAAACGTAAAACACTCGCAACTTATGGCTTTGGTGTTGGTGAGGGTATTTACACTCAAATGAAAGCTTTGCGCCCAGATGAAGATTCATTAAGTCCTATTCATTCTGTATATGTTGATCAATGGGATTGGGAAAAAGTAATTAGCGAAACGACAGAGCGTTCGATGGCAACACTAAAGCAAACTGTTCAATCTATTTATAAAGGGATAAAAGAGACTGAGGCTTTTGTAAGTGAGTCTTATGGTTTGACGCCTTTTTTACCGGACGATATTAAGTTTGTGCACAGTGAAGAGCTACGTAAAATGTATCCTGACTTTAGTGCTAAACAACGCGAAAAAGCCATTGCACAAGAATATGGTGCTGTATTTTTAATTGGTATTGGTGGCGCGCTTGGAGATGGCAAAATTCATGATGTAAGAGCCCCAGATTACGATGATTGGTCTACGCCAACATGCGATCAATATATGGGTTTAAATGGTGATATTTTAGTATGGAACCCAGTACTTGAAGATGCATTTGAAATATCATCAATGGGTATACGTGTAAGCCCTGAGGTTTTAAAAGCGCAGTTAAGTACAACTGGAGATGAAGACCGCTTAGAGTTTAATTGGCATAAAGCGCTACTACAAAGTAAATTTCCGCAAACAATTGGTGGTGGAATCGGTCAGTCACGCTTGGCTATGTTATTACTGCAAAAGCAGCATATTGGCCAAGTACAAGTGGGTGTATGGCCAAGTCAAACTTATGATACAGTAAGTGATTTGCTTTAGGGTATATGAGGAGCTATTGATTTGAGTGCCTGTATTTGCACTCATTTCTAGTGTGTTTTAAACTCGATTTCTACTTTATTATTCAACAACTTTACATTGCATGGTGGGTAATTACGGATTGTTTTGAGTACTTTATTAAAAATATGAATTTCTACTCCAGAATGCAAAACAGTGTTAACAGCAAGGTTTGCATCACTAAGCAAATCATGTAACTCATGATCTAAGCTCGAAAGGCGTTTTTCTAATTGTTCAGCCTGTTGGCAATAATGCAGTTGTGTAGCGCCAATTTTGGCAATTAGCTGATTCTTTTTATCAATATCTTTAACTAAATCAGCTTTTTCGAGAGCAGCTTGAAGAGTATCTAATTGTTGATCTGTATTTGCTAAATCTTTAAAGCAATTGTCTGTGTCAGCAGTTATTTCAGCGCCTGAAGCTGCTAAATTTATTGCCATTTTTGCGCCTGATTCGTTTCCTATTTCACCAGCAATGAGCGTTGTAGCATCCAGTATTTCACCACCAAAAATTTTACCTTTAGGTAAGTCTGTTTGACCCACTTGTAGTAATTTTTTCGCTTTCATAACGCAGTGGCTAGTTTGGCGATCAATAAATATGTTAGCTGCTTCTATATAACAATACTGTGAATGAGAAACATGGACATCTCCAGCACAAACTAATTTGCAGGATAGTGATTTATCCTCAAGCTTTTGATGGCCAATTACACCTTGCTTCACAGTGATATTACCGCCAGCAGTAAGCTCTCCTGATTCGACAGTACCTAAAATAGTAATATCGCCTTTTGCGTTTATTTTCATACCAGGATCGATGTTTCGTGTAACAATCACACTGCCTTCAAAGTCGATATGGCCACTTTTCACATTTACATCAGATATTGTAAAAATATCATCTACACGCATTCCGTTATTAATTTCTACAGGAACGCCGGCAATAGTAGAGACTAATTCCATAGGGTTTAATTTTGATATTTCAGTGCCTTCACCTGCGACCAGTTGTTTATTTTCACCAGGTTTAGCGGTAAGTATATCACCGACTACTGTGAAGCCCTCTTTACCAGGGGTTGCGGGGTGCTGTCGAATAAGTACTGTACCAGGTTCTACACTTGCGAGTTTTCCAAAGTCACGCATATCAACGCTGCCATCTTCTTTTAATTTTGGCGCGTTTAAACGATCTTTTAGGGTTTCTACCACTGTTACTAATTTTGTCGCTAATCCATCACTTGGAAGCCGCCCCTTGGCGAGAGTACCTTTAACGATTGTCCCAGGTGATAGCTCGGCTTGTTTTTCTAGTAATTGTTCTAAAAATACTTGCTTGTAGCCACGAACTATTCCAGCTTTAACAAGGTGTTTTTTCGCATCATCTAGGCTTAGCTGCTTACCGCCCTGAGCGAGAGTGAGCTCGCCTATAGCTAGCATTTTATCATCGCTAATTTCTATCTTGATTGCGGCATCGTACTTAGTTGCAACAACTAAAACTGACTCAGTATTTTTATTTTTGAAGAAGTTGTTTATGGCTTCATGATCGATTTTACAGTCACAAAAAGTCGACATTTCGAGAGCTTCAATCACGAACGCAGCACTCGGCGGAGCGTGCTTACTTACATCAAGTAAAATATTTCCATTATGAGCAAGCTTAAACACTAGTTAATCCTTCTCTACTACTTAAGTTAAGTTTGAGTATATTACATAATAACAGATTGCTAGAAATTTACTTTTGAGTCAAGAAAACAAAACGAGGTTATGGAGAAATAGAGCTATAGCTGGGACCATAGCTCGTAGGTAATACTAATTAGTTGAAGGTAGTTCCATTATTCCATCTATCTCAACTTGCACACCTTTTGGCAGCGCACGCACACCAATTGCGGCACGAGCAGGGTATGGTTGTTTGAAGTATTGGCTCATTACTTCGTTAACAATAGCAAAGTTAGATAAATCAGTAAGGTAAATATTCACCTTAACTAGGTCGTGTATCTGACCCCCAGCTTCTTCACATACAGCAGCAATGTTTTTAAATACTTGATGTGTTTGTTCGCCAAAGTCTTCCGAAATAACTTCCATAGTCTCAGGTACTAATGGTATTTGACCCGATAAGTAGACAGCCGTTCCTACTTTAACTGCTTGGCTATATGTGCCTATTGCTGCAGGCGCTTTGTCGGTAGAAATAAATGCTTTATTCATGTGTTTCCTATTTTATTTTTTACGATAGACTTTTTGTACATCAGGCATAACGCGAATGCGTCGCATAATGTTAGCAACGTGGATACGGTTTTTAACGGTAACCCCTAAATCTATCACGTATAAATTACTTTCTTTTTCATCAGTGGCTATTTCCACAATATTGGCTTGGGTAGTCGCAACAACATTGGTTAACTTTGCAAGCGCCCCTTGATGATTAATAATCTCGACTCTAAGGGCTGCGATATATTCTTTCTCTGGATTATCGTCCCACTTTACAACTAAGTATTTAGAGCGCTCACTTTCCCAGCCGCGAATATTTTTACATTCCTGGCGATGAACAGTTAATCCTTTGCCTTGGCTTATATGTGCAGTTATTGCATCCCCAGGTACAGGGCGGCAACACTTAGAGTAATTAACTAACATACCTTCGGTGCCAATAATGGTTGCTTTGACTTGGTTGGTAATGTCTGTTAAATCATCGTTTTCGTTTTGTAATAAGCGTTTAGCAATTAACATGCTCATCAGATTACCAGAGCCTATTGCTACTAGTAACTCAAGTAGTGTAGAAAGTTCATGTTCTTCAAGTACTCGCGCTATATTCTCATCAGGAATACTGTCGAACTTATTTTCACCAAGTGCGGAGTCGAGTAAACGCCTACCCAATAACAGCGCTTCCTCGTGATGCTGACTCTTAAGGTAGTTACGAATGCCTAACCGTGCTTTACCGGTAACAATAAAGTTTAGCCAAGTTGCATTTGGGTGAGCCCCAGAGCTAGTAATTACTTCTACTGTTTGGCCGGTATCAAGCGCTTTACTCAAAGGGTAAGGTTTGCGATTTACTCTTGCCCCTACGCACGTATTTCCAACGTCAGTATGTACAGCGTATGCAAAATCAACAGCTGTTGCGCCCATTGGTAATTCAACGATTCGGCCATCTGGCGTAAATACGTAAATTTCTTCAGGGAATAGCTCAGTTTTTTACATTTTCTATAAATTCAAATGATGAGCCAGCACTTTGCTGAAGCTCTAATAAACTTTGCATCCATTGGCGAGCACGTTGTTGTGACGTATTGCCCGCGCCATCACCTGATTTTTTATACATCCAGTGTGCGGCCACGCCTTTGTCTGCCATATGATCCATGTCGTGAGTACGAATTTGAATCTCAACAGGTATGCCGTGTGGGCCAACTAAAGAAGTATGAAGTGACTGATAGCCATTGGTTTTAGGCACTGCAATATAGTCTTTAAAGCGCGTTTCAATAGGCTTATAAAGGCTGTGAGCAACACCTAATACGCGATAACACGTATCCATAGAGTCAACCGCAATTCTAAACGCGTAAATATCCATGACTTCGTTAAATAACAGTTCTTTATTAAGCATTTTTTTATAAATACTATAAAGGTGCTTTTCGCGGCCCGATACCGTCGCTTTTATGCCTGACTCTTCAAGGCGCGCTTCAATTTCGTTTTGAATATTTGAAATAACTTCTTTTCGATTACCACGTGCTTTTGCAACTTCAGATTTAAGTGCACGATGGCGCATAGGGTATAGAGCTTGAAAACCTAAATCTTCAAGCTCATTTTTAATGTCGTGAATACCTAAACGGTTTGCTATCGGCGCGTATATTTCTAGTGTTTCGCGTGCTATACGGCGGCGTTTATCGGGGCGAAGAGCACCCAATGTGCGCATATTATGCGTTCTATCAGCAAGCTTGATTAAAATAACTCGTATGTCTTGAGTCATAGCCATAATCATTTTACGGTAGTTTTCGGCTTGGAATTCTTTTTTATCTTTAAAGCTGAGCTTATCGAGCTTACTTACACCTTCAACCAATTCAGCAACCGTTTCACCAAAAATTTCAGCTAAATCTTGTTGGCTAAAATCAGTATCTTCAATTACATCGTGCATTAACGCGGCCATGAGCGTTTCATGGTCAAGATGCATGCCGGCAAGAATTTGAGTTACTTCAACAGGGTGAGTAATATAAGGTTCGCCACTTGAGCGAGTTTGTCCTTCGTGGGCCTCTCGGGCTACCACGTAAGATTTTTGTACCAGCTCTACATCTGCAGCAGGCAAGTATTCAGAAATTTTCTTTTTAAGACCTTCAAAAAGATACATTTACACTCCAATGTTCTAGGGCCCGTTGACCTTTCAGGATTAAAATTTGTTCAATCTAGGGGCGATTTAATCGCGGCGCGAGGTTTTTAGCCTAGCGGGCTAAATAAAAACCGAGCAACAAAGAGTAAATTGCCCCTAGGCAGAACCCTTCGGGCTGCGCATGTTTGGCACTTATGCTGCGTTATCGCCTATGCATGGGGAATAACCACACTACATAGGCTCTGCCTTGCCTAAATACCAAGCATACTGCTGCAAATTTAACCTCGAAAGATAAACAGGCCCTAGTGAAGTAAATTAGGTAAGTTACGAATATACGATGAAAAGAATGGATTGCCAACGGCTATAGTAGAAATACTGCGCCGTTGGCTAAATCAGACCGGGAGGTCGATTATTGATTGCCACCAACAATGGCAGCAACAGCAGCTAGTTCTGCTGCTTCTTGGTGTTGTTGTTCTTCACGGTCAATTAAGTCCATTGAAGCGCTATCAACTAAACCTAATTCAATTTCACGTAAAGCAACAACCGTTGGTTTATCGTTTTCAGGGTCTACTAGTGGCGTTTTACCACCAACAGCAATTTGGCGGGCACGACGAGCCGCAACTAAAATTAAGTCAAAACGATTACCAACTGCATCTACTGCATCTTCAACTGTTACGCGGGCCATCACAGCACTCCAAAAATAATTTAAAAGCAAAGGCGTAGTTTACTCCAAGGAGCCACATTCGCCAATAGCCAGTGTTCAATTTTTATCAGTTTTACTCGCCTAAGCCTAATTTAAATAGGCTTAAATTATTTAAGCAGACTATTTAGTAAAACTTGATGACGATCTTCTTGGGCTTTTAGGGTTAAGCGTTGAGCCATTACAATTATTTCTATGTCAGCAAGTGCGGTATCAAAGTCATCATTCACAATTACAAAGTCGTACTCGTTATAATGTGATGTTTCAGATTGTGCTTGTGCCATTCGTCCGGCAATAACGTCAGCCGAATCTTGACCTCGGTTATTTAAACGCTGCTCTAGCTCTTTTTTTGAAGGAGGTAGAATAAAAATGGTTTGTACGCTTGGCATAATTTTGCGCACTTGCTGCGCGCCTTGCCAATCAATATCTAAAAACACATCAATACCCGCATCAAGTTGCGACTCAATAGCTTGCTTTGATGTGCCATAGTAATTATCAAATACTTGAGCCCATTCAAAAAAGTCATTTTTTTCAATTAGCGCTTTAAACTCATCTGTAGAGACAAAATGATAATGCACGCTATTTTCTTCACCGGGGCGAGGAGAGCGAGTCGTGTGCGAGACCGATACTTTCATATCAGTATGCTTTTTTAATAACGCATTGATTAAGCTTGATTTACCAGCACCAGAAGGCGCTGATAAAATAAATAAGTTACCGCGAGTTTGTGCCATGTCTTTCTCTACCTAAAAATAAATAGGCTTGGGTTACAAGTAAGCCAAGCCTTTAATTAACTGTATTGTACTTTAATTAGCTCTTAGTGCTCAAGTTAGGTCGAGAGTATTTTGCTAAGTTGCATTTTAAATAAAATTACAATCTTTAGTAATACTAAAAGAGTGCCGTGATACAGCACCTAAATGGTTTAGTTAAGCAACAAAGAGGCCAATAAAGTTCAGAAAATAAAGGCATGATCTTTTATTAAAAAAACATTATAGTTGGTTTATTGTTAACAATAATCAATGTGTAGAGAGCAAACTATGGATAAAAATATATCTCGCCGGTCAGTACTTAAAATATTAGCTGCAGGTGTTGTTGCTACTGGCGTTTCTGGTTGCAAGAATACTTTAGGTGCTGCAACCTCTACAATTACTACCGGTACTAAACCTCACCGTGATAACTGGCATAAAACGCATAATAGAGTGTGGCTTGGTAAGCAATATTGGGCTAACCCGATGGAGGATTGGCGTGTTGTTAACGGCGCTGCTGAGTGCATAACAAGAGGAGGTAATCGAAGTGTTCACTCCCTAACGCACCAAATAGCTCATCTTGATCAAGCTTTTACAATGTCGGTTCAAGTTTCACGCTTAGAGCAAAATAGTAAAGATGGGGGCGCAGGTATTCGCCTCGGAGCAAAAAGTGAATTAAACGAATACCGTAGTAACTGTTTTATACAAGAAGGTTACGACCTTGGTATCAAAAATAATCATTTAGTTTTAGGTAATAACACAACACCTCTAGTTACACCGATAGATAATCACGAAATTACTTTAAGTTTAACGGGCACGCCGCAGTCGGGTGCAATGGCCTTGGAGTTAGTTGCTAGCTTAAGTACATCAGGATCAATAATAGGAACTCTGACGCATTTAGTCCCAGCATCTGAATTATTAGGTAATGTGGCGCTTGTTAGTAACTTTTCTATTGCATCAGTAACTTCACAAAATGTGCGGGAAGATAAATTAGGCGCACGTTACAAATTTAGTAATTGGAGTATGCAAGGTGAGGCTTTTTCAGTAATTGATGAGCAAAAATTTGGTCCTATACTTTGGACTATGTATTCGCTAAGCGACACATTGAGCGATGAAGGTTTTGTAATGAAGCTGAGCGCTTACACTGGGCCAATAGGCGAGCAAGATAATCAGCAAGTAGAACTGCAAGTACAGCGTAATAATCAATGGGTATCTATTGACACTCAGATTATTGATCATGACGGTTGGTTAGCTACTTTTCGGATTATAAATTGGGATGAAACACAAGACACCCCTTTTAGGGTTGTTTACCGTGAAAAACATACCGACGGCACAGAAACCCCCGACATTTATTCAGGCAATATAAAAGCAAACCCAAGTGGTAATAAATTACGCATGGCAGCCCTTACTTGTCAAAATGACTATGGTTTTCCTTACGAACCTGTTGCTCAAAATGTCAAAAAACTACACCCAGATATTGTTTTTTTCTCGGGCGATCAAATTTATGAAAGTCATGGTGGATTCGGTGTGATTCGTACCCCAGACAACTTGGCAATTTTAAATTATTTACGCAAGTTCTATCAATTCGGTTGGTCTTTTAAAGAGGTTATGCGTAATCAACCTACCATTTGTTTGCCTGATGATCACGATGTACTGCAAGGTAACTTGTGGGGCGAAGGTGGTGCAACGATGAAAAACATTTCAAAAGACCCATCGGCAAGTGTATTAGGTGGATATATTGACTCTACGCGAGTGATTAATATGGTACATAAAACCACTTTGAATCATCATCCAGACTCGTATGATCCAACTCCAACTAATGGTATTAGCTCATATTTTAGCAACATGTTGTACGGTGGAGTAGGTTTTGCAATTCTTGCCGACAGGCAATGGAAAAGTGGCCCTGAACGCATTAATGTAGCCGTGGGCGAAACAGGGCAAAATGAAAATCCGCTTTTTTATAATCCTGCATTTAATCCTCCTGGATTAGATTTACTGGGTAAGCGACAAGAGGATTTTCTTGAAAAATGGAGTAAAGACTGGCGCGGACATAATTTAAAAGCAGTATTAAGCCAAACAGTGTTTGCTGCTATTTCAACGCATCAACCTTTACCTGATCGCTTCTTAAAATACGACTTTGACTCAAGTGGTTGGCCAGCATCGGCACGAAACCGAGCAATCGACGCAATGCGCGATTCTATGGCATTACATATTTGTGGTGACACGCACTTAGGTTCTTTATCGCAATATGGGGTAAATCAACAACGAGATAGCAATTGGGCCTTTTGCACTCCAGCTATTTCAGCCGGTTGGCCAAGGTGGTGGAAGCCAGATTCAATGAATATGCCCCACCAAAATCGTCCTGCCCATGGGTTAGCTGAAACCGGTGAATATAAAGATACTTTTGGTAATAAAATTTACGTGTATGCCGTAGGCAATCCAGAAGTCGGTAAATCAAATAACCGATATGTCAAAGCTCATGAAAAAGGCAGTGGTTTTGGTTTTATAACGTTTGATTCTCAAAAGCGAACTTATACAATGGATGCATATAAGTTTTTAGTTGATGTGGCAGATGGTAAAGCGAGTAATCAGTACCCCGGCTGGCCTGTTACTATTCATCAGCAAGAAAACAAAGGTAACAATATATTGGGTTAATTACTTATAAAATATAAACGGCCAATTTAAGGCCGTTTTTGTTTTCAATAATGCAGAGAGAATTAATTATTCTATATTCTGGATCTGAATATGGAATGATATTTTAAACCTCTTTATTATCAGTGGTTTAATCTTGTTTGAGAGTGCTTTAACTGTGTTTGGTAACCGCTATGGTAACCACTTGGAGTCGGTTTCTGGTGCATAGAGATTATTTTACTAACGAGGAAGTAAGCTTAAGTCAGTACCGAAAAACAGACATAAAAATTGATAAACTGTTTAGTTTTTGTATTATACACCCAATCGTAATCAAATAATCAAGGAAGAGTGTTTTTATGAACCAATTACAGCAGTACCCTCACCCTGAAAGGCCTCAAAACCCTTCACCCTTAGAAATGGCTATTTATAATTATGAGTTAAAAGCTAAAGATTTTCATAACAAGCGAATAGCTCAAAAAGGGCAGGCGAGTGAAGATCTTAAAAATAAGATGGCTCGTGATTTTAATCATTTGCAAAAAGAGAAAGAGAGGATTACAGCTCACGCTCGCTTACAAACAAATTTAACAGAATACCGTGAGCTAAGTGCAAACTCTACAGTTACACAATTAAAACAAGAAAAGCATCATCCAACACAAAAGCTTGCTCGTCACTTGGCTGCAATAGGGGAACCAAAACCAACTAAGCTGCACGAGGCTCACCATATTATTTGTGGCACAGGGCAATACCAATCAGCGAATATGTTACAAACAAGGCTTAACCTTCATCTACATGGAGTTGGTATTAACGATCCCATTAACGGTGTATGGTTAATAAACTTTGAAAAAAATAAAGAACAAAATTGGGATAGTCCAGTTTCGCCGCCTCATCGAAAGCTACACAGATATAATTATGAGACATGGATGAATACTAACTTTGGTAATGCGGCTACGCCTAAAGCTTTATTTTTGAATAGGCTAAAAATTGTTAAAGTTAAAATAAAAACGGGTACTGTACCCGCAGGTTTACTTGCACCAAAAGACGAAAACTGGAAGGCTTTATAGTGACTGTATATCAAATCAAAAACGAAGCTTACACATACGATGTGATCGACCTTGATATTGTTGAGCTCTCAGAAACAATTTCAAAAAATAACGACCTTGATACAGATACTGTACTAAGGATGTTTATGTCATCCTCACTTAATAATATCGAATTTAGTCATCTATGGCCTCAAGGGTTAAATTTTGACTATTTTGGTAAAGCTAAAAAGCAAGACTATGACATATCGCGGCTAGGTCATTTTTTAATAATGAAGATGCCAGTATATGAGTTGTTAAAAGAGCGCTTAGCAGATTTTGGAGAGTTTTTACCCGTTAAAGCTGAAGGCAATAACATGATGTTGTTTAATTTGCTTACCTTTGGACAAGAGCAAAAAGACATGTGTTTGACCAAGTACGAAGATGGCTTTGAAGACGGTTTAGAGTTACTTAACTTTGAGCAAGATGATATACAAAACAAGTTATTATTTAAGTCTAAGCTTGAAGGCGCTCAAAAAGTTTATTGTACTGATGAGTTTAAAAACATCATTCAAAGTAGCAAATTTAAAGGTTTAGTATTTGACGAAGATTTACTAGATCCGTTTGTTTAGTGCTGCTGACTTTAAAGACTAAAGCGTTGAGTAATTAAGTACTCACTTGTTGCGAATAAAATACTTTCAGACTCTTTATTAAAAGTTTATAGTTTATCTAACAACACCCCTCCCGCTACCCTCAAGCTCAGCGCCCTGCGAGGGGTTAATTGTTTTAAAGCATAGTAAAGCTGCTTACATAACCTTTGCCCCATAATCATAATTTGTATATTATCTCAACTAATAAGAACAATGGATTAGCTGTTTAGTTATCTACTAATATGGCTGGCAGGGGAGAGTATGTCGTTACGCGATCACCAATCTTTCATTACTCCACTTTTAGAATGATATACTTGCAAGCCAAATGCTATACCAATAAAACAATGGGTAGACCAGACATACAAGCCTTTGCGGGTGCGCTTGATATGCACCGCGCTAAAAAGGGCGTATTCATCACCACCAGCGGCTTTAGTAAAGATGCACTGGAATATGTAGGCTTAATAGAAAAGCGCATAGTGCTTGTAGATGGTAAACAACTTACAGAGCTAATGCTTACTCATAACTTAGGCGTTAGCACTAAACAAGTATTTGAAGTAAAAGCGCTTGATAGCGATTATTTTATAGAAGATTAATAAGTACGCTCGACGTGCTAGTAGAAACCTCTACGCAACCTATTAAGAGAACACTCAACAATGGTTCAACAACACCAACAAGAATTAAAAAAGCAGCTTTGGAATATTGCTAACAGTTTACGTGGCAACATGTCTGCTGATGACTTTCGCGATTATATACTTGGGCTTATTTTTTATAAATACCTGTCTGATAAGCTTAACACTTATGCCGATCAGTTACTAAGTGAAGACGGCATTGTGTTTGCTAAAATTGACGAAACAACAGAAGAGGGTCAAGAGTACTTAGAAGCAGTAAAAGAAGAGGCGCTTGATAAGTTGGGTTACTTTTTAAAACCTGCTGAGCTGTTTCATGTATTGGCTGAGCGTGGTGCTAACGATAAGTTTATTTTAGACGATGTAACCAACGTACTTAACCATATTGAACAAAGCACCATGGGCGCAGACAGCGCCGACGATTTTAATGGCTTGTTTGACGAGCTAGATCTAACCTCTAACAAGTTAGGGAAAACACCGGATGCGCGTAACAAGTTAATAGCCAAAGTATTAGAGCATCTTGATAATATCGATTTTCACCTAGAAAGTAGCGAAATAGACATACTTGGCGACGCTTACGAATACCTTATTGGTATGTTTGCCAGCGGTGCGGGTAAAAAAGCAGGCGAGTTTTATACGCCGCAAATGGTGTCAAAGTTACTGGCAAAATTAGTAACCTTAAATAACCCGCATATAAAATCGGTTTACGATCCCACCTGTGGCTCTGGCTCATTGTTGTTACGTGTTGCAAAAGAAGCTAATAACCCCGATTTAAAGTTTTACGGCCAAGAGCAAAACCCAAGTACTTACAACCTAGCGCGTATGAACATGATTATGCACGACGTGCATTACACTAAGTTCGATATTCAAAACGACGACACGTTAGAAGTTCCTGCACACCTTGAGCAACGCTTTAGTGCTGTAGTTGCTAACCCGCCATTTTCGGCGGACTGGTCTGCCAACCCACTACACATGAATAACGATCGCTTTGCCGACTACGGTAAGCTGGCACCAAAAGGTAAAGCCGATTTTGCTTTTGTACAACACATGATCCACCAGCTTGACGACAACGGCACTATGGCGGTGGTGTTACCGCATGGTGTGTTGTTTCGTGGTGCGGCCGAAGGGCATATACGCAAACACCTTATTAAAGAAAAAACTACCTTGATATGGTAATAGGCTTACCTGCGAATATATTTTTTGGCACGTCTATTCCTACCTGTGTGTTGGTGTTAAATAAACACCGTAACGCTAATGATAATGTATTGTTTATAGATGCCAGTAATCACTTTGAAAAAGGCACTAACAACAACGTAATGCGTGAGGAAGACTTACAACGCATTTTAGATGCCGTAAGCAAACGCGAATTCATTGATAAATATGCGTTTGCAGCCACGCAAGCGGATTTAGCGGAAAACGACTACAACCTCAATATTCCGCGCTACGTTGACACCTTTGAAGATGAAGCGCTTGTTGATTTAAGTGAAGTAGCAAAACAGCTAATTACAAATGATAAAGCGATGCTTGAAACAGATAAAACGATTGCTGGTTTTTGTAATGAGTTGGATATTGAAGCGCCATTTGGAGTCGAGAAGTGAGTACGTTAGCACCAAGATTAAGATTTAAAGAATTTGAATCTACTTTTTTTTCTAAAGTAACTCTTGGAAATGTTACTGATTACTTTAAAGGGTTCGCTTTTAAGTCGGTTGATTATACATATGTAGGAGTCAAGAATAATAGGATAATCCGCGTTTCAGATTTAATTTCTGACTCAATAAAAAATAATAATTCAATGATATTTTATCCTGAAATTAAGGATGATAATGTCGATAAATATCGTATAAAGTATGAAGATATTATTGTTACTACAGTAGGGTCTAGACCTGAATTAAAAGAATCCGCAGTTGGTAGAGGTATATATATTACTAGTCAGCATAATGGCTTTTTAAATCAAAACTTATTAGTACTTAGAAGCAAAAAAAGTAATGTTTCCAAATTTATTGCTGCTCAAATAAATACGAACCGCTACATCGAATATATTAAAAGTATACAGCGTGGAAATGCAAATCAAGCAAATATAACTGTTGCCGACCTATTGAAGTATACGGTTTTTGTCTCGACCACATCAGAACAGCAAAAAATAGCTGACTTCTTAACTTCTGTTGATACTAAAATCAGCCTGTTAACTGAAAAGCATCGTTTATTAAAAGACTATAAAAAAGGCGTAATGCAACAAATTTTTAGCCAAAAAATCCGCTTTAAAGACGATGATGGGAAGGCTTTTCCTGATTGGAAAGAAAAGTTGTTAGGTGATATAGCTACTTTTACAAAAGGTAAAAGTATATCGAAAGCTGATATATCAATTGATGGTATGACACCCTGTATTCGTTATGGTGAACTGTATACTACTTATGCGGAGGTTATAGAATCAGTTGTTTCTGCAACAAATTTACCGATAGGGGGCTTACTCCTTAGTAAGGCCAATGATGTTATAGTCCCATCTTCAGGTGAAACTCAATGGGATATTGCAACCGCAGCATGTGTAAAATTAAGTGATGTAGCTTATAGCGGTGATCTAACTGTTATACGGACTTCGTTGAATGGAGTTTTTTTATCTTATTATTTTAACTCGGCCAAAAAACGAGAAATAGCTTCATTATCTCAAGGTAGTTCAGTAATTCATTTATATTCAACACATTTAAAAAGCTTAAAAATTGAAATACCTTGCAAAGCTGAGCAACAAAAAATAGCGCAGTTCTTACAATCGCTCGATAAAAAAATAAATGCTGTTAACGAACAAATTGAACAAACCAAGCTATTTAAAAAAGGCTTACTGCAGCAAATGTTTGTGTGAGAAATAATGACCAATAAAATTAACGACAACCCAATAGCAAACATTATTGATATTCAAACTTTGCAAGAAAGCGTAGAGGTTGAGTGCAAGCTTGCTGGTGGCCGCGATGGCCATGGCGCAGTGCCTAATGATATGTGGGAAACCTATAGCGCGTTTGCCAATACCCGTGGTGGCTTAATTTTATTAGGTATTAAAGAAAAGAAAGGTAAGTTTACAGTTGAGGGTATAATAAATCCTACGCCGCTAATTAAGAACATTTGGGATACGGTTAACAACTCGAATAAAGTGAGTGTTAATTTGCTCAGCGAAAGCGACGTGCGCATTGAAACACTTGAAGGCAAGTCGGTTATTGCGATTACTGTACCACGTGCCCCGCGCGAAAGCCGCCCTGTATTTATGAATGCGAACCCACTTAATGGCACTTATCAGCGCCGTTACGAGGCCGATCAAAAGTGTTTGCCACCGGCAGTAAATAAAATGCTGGCAGAGCAAGAAGAAGTGCGCGACAACCGTATTTTAGAGCACTTTACCCTTGACGACATAGACCCCGAAAGCCTTCGCATTTACAGGCAAATGTTTGTTGACGCCAAACCACAACACCCTTTTTTAGAATTGAGCGACCAAGAGTTTTTGCGCTCAATACGTGGCTGGCAACAAGACCGCGCAACAGGCAAAGCAGGTTTAACCCTTGCAGGCTTAGTGATGTTTGGTAAGTGGGATGCGATTCAGGATGCGCTACCTAGTTTTGCACTCGATTATCAAGAAAAAGACGACAGTACACACCGCTGGATAGACCGAATTTATACCGATGGCTCTTGGTCGGGAAATGCTTTTGATTTTTATCGTAAGGTGTATCGTAAACTTACGGCAGATTTAAAAGTAGGCTTTAGTTTAACCGATGACGGCCAACGACAAGATACCACTCCTGCGCATGAGGCCATTCGTGAAGCACTCGTTAATACACTGGCACATGCAGAGTTTAATACCGAAAGTAATATTTTAATTGAAAAACACCCTGACTTTATCGGCTTTAGAAACGCAGGGCTAATGCGTATACCTGTGCATGAGGCTAAGGCGGGTGGTAATAGCCAGTGCCGAAATCCTGCTATTCATCAAATGTTTTTAAATATTGGTTTAAGCGAAAAAGCAGGTTCGGGTATTCCTAAAATATACAGTAACTGTAAAGCGCAAAACTGGCAGCCCCCACATTTATACGAAAAAGACGAGCTAAACCAAACCTTATTAGAGCTGCGTATGGTAAACATGGTATCGCCAGAGTTACACCAACGCCTAATTGAAACGTATGGTGAAGGTTATAACAAACTAAGCGAGCTAAAACGCACCATTTTAATGACCGCTATTACGGAGTCATGGTTTAACCATGAGCGTATTTGTTCGTTGACCTCAGAGCATACAAGAGAAGTGACACTTGCGTTAAGTCAGTTAGTTAATTCAGGGTACTTAGAGTCGGCAGGCCAGCACAGAGGTAAGATATACCACTTAAAAGGGATAGAAGTGCCAACGCCAGACAACGAGGCAGGCAGAAACATTAGCTTTGTATTATCACCAAGTCAGGCAGAATTCCCCTTGATTGGTAGTAAAACAATTAATGAAGTGCCAGACTTAACCGAGCCAGTGCCGGAGTTAGTGCCGGAGTTAGTGCCGGAGCTTAATCCGCCAGTGCCGGAGTTCGATTTAAGTGCTTCTAACCTTTGGCTTGAACTCAAAGAAATAGCATCGCCTATTGCACAAAACTCAGGACGTAAACAAAAGTCTGATGTAGAAAAAGCGATAATTGATTTATGTATTAAGTCGGCTCCTAATTGTTTAAGGCTTAGCGATATAGCGCAGTTGCTTAACATGAATACTGATACGTTGAGAAAGCATTACTTAAGTAAAATGGTTAAAGAGCAGGTATTGTTTTTGGCATATCCAACAATACCGAATCACCCAGAACAGGGTTATAAGTTACATAAAGATTAGCAATAAAGCTGTGAATGTATTGCACAAGGCTAGCACCAAGGAATTGTAGGTATAAATGAATTATCAAAGTGAACAACAATTAGAAGATAACTTAATTGCACAGCTTAGCGAGCAAGGCTTTACGCGCGTTATTTTAAAGGACAACGCCGCACTTGAGGTCAATCTTAAGCAGCAGCTTGAAAAAGTGAATAGCTGTACATTAAGCGATACTGAGTTTACGCAAATATTGGGTAAGCTTGGTAAAGGTAATATATTTGCAAAAGCCAAAACACTGCGCGACCAGCTTGATGTAACACTTGATAACGGCGACAGCAGACACTTAACGCTGTTGTTTGATGAGCCGCAGCTAAATAGCTTTCAGGTAGCGCAACAAATTACAGTAAAGGGCACATACACTAACCGATACGATGTAACGCTATTGGTTAATGGCTTGCCGCTGATACAAATAGAGCTAAAACGCCGTGGTATTGAACTAAAAGAAGCGTTTAACCAGATTAAGCGTTATCAAAAGCATTCGTTTCATGCAAACCATGGTTTGTTTAATTATGTGCAGCTGTTTGTAATGTCGAATGGGGTTAATAGCCAGTACTTTTCTAACAACAGTGAAATGTCGGCTAAGCAAACCTTTGACTGGACTGATAATGAAAATAATAAAATAAGCCAGTTACATGACTTTGCCGAAGCATTTTTAACGCCTTCGCACTTAACGCATATCCTCACCAAGTACATAGTGCTTAATGAAACAGGTAAGTACTTAATGGTGCTTAGGCCGTATCAGTTTTATGCAGTAGAGGCGATTGTAGAGCAAGTTAAAACTACAAGCGATAACGGCTACATTTGGCATACTACAGGCTCAGGTAAAACTTTAACCTCGTTTAAAGCGGCGCAAATTATGACCTCGCTGAGTGAGGTTGATAAAGTAGTGTTTGTGGTAGACCGTAAAGACCTAGACTACCAAACTGCGCTTGAGTTTAATGCGTTTGTAAAAGGCTCTGTAGACAGTACCGACAACACCAGTATGTTGTTCCACCAGCTATTAGATAAGCCAATGAAAGGCAAAAAGGTCAACCAAAGCCGTAACACTAAGCTGGTGGTAACTACGCTGCAAAAGCTTAATAATGTGGTGACTAAACAGCGCTATTTGAAAGAAATGCAAAGCCTGCAAGATAAGCGTATTGTGTTTATATTTGACGAGTGCCACCGCAGCCAATTTGGCGATACGCATAAAAACATTACCGAGTTTTTTAATAACGCGCAGCTGTTTGGTTTTACGGGTACGCCTATATTTGCCGACAACGCCGTTGCTAAAAACTCAGTTAAGCGCACCACAAAAGATTTGTTTGGTGAATGCTTACATCCTTATGTAATTGTGGATGCAATACGTGACGCTAACGTGCTTAAGTTTGCTATTGAGTACGTTGGGCGTTATCAATACAAAGATGGCTCTAACAATAACCTAGATATTGAAGTTGAAGATATCGACACGAAAGAGCTTTTAAGCTCGCCTGCGCGCTTAGATAAAATAACCGATTACATTATTGCCCAGCATAACCGTAAAACGCATAGCCGCGAATATAACGCTATGTTTTGCGTATCAGGCGTTGCTGAGCTTATTCAGTACTATGAGTTGTTTGCGAGTAAAAAAGCACAAGGCAAACACAACCTTAAAATTGCCACCATATTTAGCTATGAGGCAAATGAAGAGGAAGAGTACGAACTAGGTAATGATGATGCGCAAATTAAAGAAGTATCAGCCAAGTATTTAAACGAAGGGCAAGCCGTTAAGCTACATAGCCGCGATAAGTTAGACTCATTTATTAACGACTACAATGCCATGTTTGGTACAAGCTACTCCACCAAAGACAGTAAGTTATTTGAAGACTATTACAAAAATATATCTAAGCGCGTTAAAGCCAAAGAGATTGATATATTGCTGGTGGTGAATATGTTTTTAACAGGCTTTGATGCTCCTAAGCTCAATACTTTGTACGTTGATAAAAATCTTAAATATCATGGTTTGGTACAAGCGTTTTCGCGCACTAATCGTTTATTGGGTGAGACTAAATCGCACGGCAATGTAGTGTGCTTCAGAAACCTTAAAAAAGCTGCCGACACGGCTTTTACGCTGTTTTCGAACAAGCAGCCTAAAGAGTATATAGAAACTCCGTCGTATTCTGAGTTATTAAACGATTTTAATAGTGCTTATGCAGCGCTAATGGCAATTACTCCTACCGTTGACTCAGTTGATGATTTACCTGACGAAGAGGCTCAGGCGTTGTTTGTGAGGCAGTTCCGTGAGCTTATGCGCTTAAGGAACATGTTAAGCAACTTTGCTGACTTTGATATGGATTCAACCTCCATGGGCGAGCAAGAGTTTCAGGATTATACGAGTAAGTATGCTGACCTTGGCAGGCAGCTACGTGAGAACTCAAGTAAAGAAAAAGTATCGGTTTTAGATGACGTTGATTTTGAACTAGAGCTACTACACAGCGATATAGTAAACGTAACCTATATTTTGCAGTTATTACGAGAGTTACACGGTGAAGAAAGTACGGACGAAAAAGCCCGTAAACGCCAAGTAATAGCAAACCTGATAGCGACAGACCCCACCTTATTAAGTAAAAAAGCACTTATTGATAAGTTTATGGACGAGCACTTACAAGGCATACCCGCCAGCGCTGATGTTGATGAAGAGTTTGAGCTTTATTGGGAAAAAGAAAAGCGCCTAGAGCTTGAGAAGTTTGCTCAAGAGCAAAAGCTAAACCAAGCACGCTTAGAAAAGTTAGTAACTCGCTATGAGCTAAGTGACGAAATGCCACTAAGGGATGACTTTGCTGACGTACTCGAAACCAAACCCAGCTTATTACAACGCAAAAAAGTACTGCCCATTATTACCGATAAATTTAAACGTTTTGTAGATACGTTTATGACAGGTTTTTAAAGGGCTACAGTAGTGTTTTATGTAAACCGTCAACGGTTGACGGTTTATGTATCTACACAAACCTTACTCATGTTTATTGATGCTGCGTAAAGTAATTAAAGAGCACTGCAGCTACTCAAACTTTTTAATTCTGTCGTGGCGGTAGCTTTTAGTTGAATAGCTAGGCGTCATTGTATTTGATACTGAGCTTTCAATTGATGCACGTAATCCATCAAGTAGCTGTACTTCGTTAGAGTGTTTAAGGTAGTCAATAATGCCGTCGCTGAGAGATTCTATTATCTCTTTGGCTTTTCTAATTTTAAAGTGAGTGCCCTCAGCCAACTTTAGTAAATAAGACACGTCTGGAAACTCTTTGCTGTTAGCCAATTTGAGTGCCATTTTATTATCGATGGTTTCGTATATTTTTGTGTGTGTTATATCAAACGGTGGTGAGAGATATATGTTTTTCATATCAGGTGTATATTGCAAGGCAAAGTTTTTTAGATGGGCATCGCCGTTACCAATTAAGCAGGTAAATACAATGTACTTGTACATCCTTTCTACTTCGGCTTGGCTGTTTGTATATATATAAGTAGCTTTGAGTAAGGTTTCGTAGCTGCCAGTGTATTTAGCGTCGGGGTCGTTAGTTTTTTTTAGTAAGGTTGTGAAATCTTCATAACCGAGCTTAGTTCCGTCACTTGTTTTATCAAAGCGTTCAACAACGAACGTTTCTAAATTTTCAGATAAGTATGTCTTTGGTGGCTCAAGTCCGCAATGGCGAGCGGCCTCCATACATACAAACTCGTTTACCGTAAGTAATGGAAACTCGGTATCGAATGACTTCACTATTAAATCTTTCTGCGGAATTGTTCTATCGGTTTTAATGGTTGAGGCATTAGGTATGCTTACTTTAGGTTGTACGCCTGCCAACGAGTTTTGTAGGTAGTACTTTTCTAATAACTGAGGGAAAAGTGGTGCATTGCTGTTATAAGTCAAAATATCGCTCAAAGATACAGGCTCAGCCTCTGGTAAGGTAAGCTCACTTTTATATGAAAGCATGCCAATGCCTTGTGTGCTCTGTAAGGCAAGTAAATACATGTCGTTTACTTTGGCGTATCTCGCTAGTTTTTCTGCAATGAATCGACGGTTAAAGCCCTCTGGCAAGTTTTGTGAAAATATAGGGTGAAGAGAACCCGATGAGTAACCATCCATGCCTTTTTTAGTCATAGTCAGTGACACGTGTAGGTTTTCTTGTGTTGGCTGGTAGTGATGTACTGAGCCATGTGTTAGTACGCCAACTTCAGCATAGTCAGTGCATACTGTTATATTTGTAATTTTATTTGGAAGCTGTGGTGTGCCACTCATTAGTCATCCTCCGAGAATATATCTTCAATAGTATCCCAGTCTGGTAGAGAGTGTTGTTTTGAGGTAACTTCAAATTGTAAATCAACTGCATCAAGCAGCCGCTCAAATATATCGAATGAACCAGTAAAGCGACCGTTCTCAATCTCGGAAATCGTTGTTTTATTAATTCCCGCGATCTCTGATAGCTTTTGTTGGGTGTAGCCTAAAGCTTTCCTGCTAGTACTTATTTTTTTACCAATATCTGCTCTACTCGACATATATTTACTTATTGAATATTAGCTATATGGCTAATATATTAGTATATAACTCCTATGTTAGCTATATAGCTAATAAAAATTATCAATATTTCACAGGCATTGCATTATTTATATAAGACGGTTTAGCTTTGTTTTAACTTAAAAACCAAACCGTCAACCGTTGACGGGTAGCTAGCAATTAAACTTAAAGGCTTTATTAATAGGTAAAAACTGTTTTTTTGCTTCTTTACTTTTATCTTTAAACCAGTCATTAAATAGGTCATTCATTGTTATAATAATGTCTGTCCCTGCCTTACCTCTTTCAGCAAGTGGATCTATACCATTTTTAATTTTTTGTTTTGGTTTCTTTTACATTCATTGAGTTATATAAAATGGCTATCAAGGATTTTAAAAGTGGTTACCAAGTAGTTTGGTAACCACTTGGACACGTACAATAGGGGGTTAGTATGAACGGTAGAAAACAAAAAGCCTAGAAAAAGCTAGGCTTATTAATAAGTTATAAACAAGTTGAAACAGGCTAAAACACTATTCTATATTCTGAATTTGCTCACGCATTTGTTCAATTAGTACTTTTAGCTCTACGGCTGCAGTAGTGATGTCACTATTGATAGATTTAGATGCTAGCGTGTTAGCTTCACGATTAAATTCTTGCATCATAAAATCTAAGCGGCGACCACATGCGCCCCCTTTTTTAAGGATTTTTTTAGTTTCTTTAACGTGAGATTTTAAGCGATCTAATTCTTCAGCTACATCTTGTTTTTGTGCAAGATAAATGAGTTCTTGCTCAAGGCGCGACTCGTCAATATTTGCTGTTAAGTCTTCTAATTTTTGAGCCAGTTTTTCACGCTGCCATTTAGCAATCTCAGGCATATGCGTTTCTACAATTTCTACTTGTTCTAAAATCGCATCAAGACGGGTTGCTATCATTTCTTCAAGGTTTGCACCTTCATCGCCACGTGCTGATTTAAAATCTTCGATTACTTGATCAAGACCAACAATTAGCGCTGTATTGACGCTATCCATATCAAGCTCTTCAGCTTCCATAACACCAGGCCAACGCAATATATCAACAGGGTTGATGTCGCCATTACTTTGCTGTTGAACCCATTTAGCACTATTTATAAGTTGCTCTGCAAGCGCTTGGTTAATTGATAGCTCACCAACGTGGGCTGGATTTGCTACAAACTTTAAAAAAACCTCAACTTTACCGCGTTGTAAGTGTTTACGTAAGCGCTCACGAATAACCGGTTCCATGCCACGAAATTGCTCTGGTGCACGAATAAATGTTTCAAGGTAACGCTGGTTCACTGAACGAACTTCCCAAGTGCCAGTTCCCCAATCGCCTTTTATTTCGCGACGCGCATAAGCTGTCATACTGTGGATCATGGATATTTTCCTAAATTTATAAATACAATATTATGATGATTATACCGTAACACTGCTTAAGCTCTAGGGAAAATTTAATACACTGAATATTTTGCATACAGCTATTTATTTAAATCAGCATGGTATCTATACCCACATACACTTATAATGTCGCAAATTCTGAATTAAGGGGATCGTCAATGCGTCCAAGCGAAAGAACACCTAACCAAATTAGACCTGTTACATTTACACGTAATTATACTTTGCATGCTGAAGGCTCAGTACTTGTTGAGTTTGGTAACACCAAAGTACTTTGTACAGCTACTGTTGAATCGGGCGTTCCTCGTTTCATGAAAGGTCAGGGTAAAGGTTGGATCAATGCTGAATACGGTATGTTACCGCGAGCAACGCATACGCGTAATGCTCGTGAAGCTGCACGTGGTAAGCAGGGCGGCCGTACTATGGAAATTCAACGCTTAATTGCACGTGCACTTCGTGCGGCTGTTGACTTAAAAGCACTTGGCGAAAACACAATTACCATTGACTGTGACGTTATTCAAGCTGACGGCGGTACACGTACTGCCTCTATAAGTGGTGCATGTGTTGCACTTGTTGATGCGTTAACGCATATGCGTGCAAAAGGTATGATTAATTCAAACCCACTTAAATATATGATTGCAGCTATTTCAGTTGGTATATACAAAGGCCAAGCAATTAGCGATTTAGAATATATTGAAGATTCAGCAGCAGAAACTGATATGAATGTAATTTTAACCGAAACAGGTAAAATTATAGAAATTCAAGGTACAGCCGAAGGCGAACCTTTCTCGTTTGATGAGCTAGATGAGTTACTTACTTTAGCTAAACATTCTATTCGTGAAATCATTGACGTACAAAAGCAAGCATTAGCATAAATAGGTAGGCCACTCGATATGAAAGATTATCAAAAAGAGTTTATAGAATTTGCTCTAGAGAAGCAGGTATTAAAATTTGGTGAGTTTACTTTAAAGTCAGGCCGTACAAGTCCGTACTTTTTTAATGCCGGTTTGTTTAATACAGGTCGTGACTTAGCACGCTTAGGTCGTTTTTATGCATCAGCATTAGAAGATTCAGCGATAGAGTATGATGTACTATTTGGTCCCGCGTATAAAGGTATCCCAATAGCGACAACAACGGCAGTTGCATTAGCAGATCATCATGATAAAGATGTACCTTACTGTTTTAATCGTAAAGAGAAAAAAGCACATGGTGAAGGCGGTACATTAGTAGGCTCAGAACTCAATGGCAAAATTATGCTAGTTGACGATGTAATTACAGCAGGTACTGCGATTCGTGAGTCAATGGAAATTATTGCACAAAATGGTGCTGACCTTAGTGGTGTCTTAATTGCGTTAGATCGCCAAGAAAAGGGTAAAGCCGAGTTATCTGCTATTCAAGAAGTTGAGCGTGACTTTAATACCAAAGTGATTTCAATTGTAAAATTAGCTGATCTTATCAGTTACCTTGAAAGCCAAGGCACAATGGATGAGCATTTAGCCTCAGTTAAAGCTTACCGTGATCAATACGGCGTAGCATAAATAAAAAGCCTCGCAGTGCGGGGCTTTATTTTGACCTTCATTCATAGAGTTTATTAATGAAAGATGTATTAAAACCAAATGGCTTAGGCCTCAAGCGTGTTTTCAAAGCAACCTATTGCTCTTACCTTGGCTTTAAAGCAGCATTTAAAGAAGAAGCAGCATTTAGGCAAGAGCTACTATTAAGCCTTATATTATTCCCTATCTCATTTTGGCTTGCTTCATCACTATTACATTGGGCAGTCCTAGTAAGCTCATTGCTTATTATACTAATAGTTGAATTACTAAATTCTGCCATCGAAGCATTAACAGATCGAGTAAGTACAGAGTTGCATGTATTGTCAGGTAGGGCCAAAGATATGGGATCTGCAGCCGTAACACTTTCATTAACGATCGTATTGATCATTTGGGGTGTGAGCCTTTATATGAAGATCGCTTAAGCGCACTTTTAGACAATAAGAAAACTGAAAGTGCCTTTTTTTGTTAATGTTTTGCTAGTTATGTTGTGTTTTTAACCTGTTTAGCTCAAATAGTCAGCGAACAGCACATTATTTCAAGTTTTCTTCAAAAAAGGGTTGATCTGTTTTCGGATCTCCCTATAATGCGACCCCACTGAGACGGGAA
>NZ_JANJGQ010000034.1:0-29056 GCF_030847595.1 Pseudoalteromonas sp. 20-92 | reverse complement strand
CAAAATGCTTATGTAGAGCGGTTTAATCGCACGGTTAGGTATGACTGGCTAAGTCATTATATTTACAGTGATATTAGTGAGTTACAAGATAAAGCAACCGATTGGTTATGGACTTATAATAATGAACGCCCTAATATGGGTATAGGTGGCATAACACCCATACAAAAACTGGAAAAGTTAAACAACGGAAATTCTACAGATAGCCTCCATTAAAAATGGGGGGATTACCGCATGATGAGCACTATCATGTCGATTTTGAAATTACTTGCAGAGACTAAAATTTATTTTAGAAGAGCCCAAAGAATAAATTAGCGCGATATAGTTGTAGTCAAAAATAAACTAAAGCGGAAAATTGTAGATGATAAAAATAAAAATGTATCCCGCTTGTCAGGGAGATGCTTTTCTTGTCAGTTTTAATAATGAAAGCACTAATATAATTATCGATATGGGTCTAGGAAAGACTTATACCGACTTTATTAAACCAGATTTAACAGCTCTAAAGCATCGTGGCTCTAGTATTGATTTGTTAGTGGTGACCCATGTCGATAACGATCATATCGAAGGAGCTATTAAATTTGTTAAAGAAAATGCAGGGAACAGCGAGATTATAGAAGTTAAGGAAATTTGGCATAACTCATATAGGCACTTGCAGTTCTCTAAAAACGCTAAAGCCTTGGAACATGACGAGACAACGACTTTAAAACAAATTTGTTCTCAAAATAACCTTAGAACTGAACAGGTTGGATTACAAAATGTAAGCATTGAGGAAGGGGTAACATTAGCTGGCCTGTTGTATGGGTACAGTTATCCATGGAATATAAAATTAGGTAGCAACGCAGTAATTAAACAAAATGAAGTGGTAAAAATAGCCGATGATGTAGCAATTAGGCTCATTTCTCCAGATGTAAACAAGCTTGAAAAACTAGCTCAAAGGTGGCAGTCAAAATTAGAATCAGAAAAATACGACTTTACTATGAATGATGATGAGCTATTCGATGATGCATTTGAGCAATATATGAAAATGCCAGAGCTTCACTCAAGTGTTCAAGATATATCTAAAAATGATCAACAACTTAATTTTGGAGAATTAGTTAATCTGGTTGGTAAGGATAATTCTGCGACTAACGGCTCATCGATTGCATTTATCATCGAACATAAGGAACATAAATTATTATTTTTAGGCGATGCGCATGAAGATAACGTATATGAAGAACTATCTAGGTTGAACGCCAATGGGTACGAATTGGATTTCGAGCTTGTAAAAGTTTCTCATCACGGGAGTAATAATAATATCTCCAAAAGACTATTAGGTTTAATTTCATCAAAACGATTTTTAATTTCCACAAACGGTAGACATTTTCATCCAGACTTAGGTGCTGTTGCAAAAATAGTAGATAGCGGCATGAGGGCGGAAATTATTACAAATTACCCTCACGATAAACTTGAAACTTTTAGAGCGTCAATAGCCAAGCAAAGTCAAAACGTAAGTTTCAAAACAACAAATCAAATTATAGTTGAGTAATCAAATGGATTTAAGAGAATTAGTAATTAAAGTTGGGTGCGGAACTAAAAGTGGCACAGCTTTTTTTGTAAGTAATAACAGAGCCTTGACTGCGTACCATAATGTCACCGAAGCCGACGATAATGAAATTATTTGTACTAACAATTCAGGACTCCAAGTTAAAGCAAAAGTCAGTGACCAAATAAACGAACACTACAAAAAACTGGATGTTGCACTATTGGTCTTTGAAGAGACTGTGAATATTCCTCAGGAATTAAGCTTTACCGATTATAAGGAAATTAAATCTGGAACTAACTGGATTTCAAGAGGCTTTCCTTCTGCAAAAGGGGTTTCTGGAGATAATATTTTATTAGGTGATAACAATGTTGTTAATCAACAACTAAGTTCTTTAAGAAATAATAAAGTTGATATTGAGTTAGAACATTCTAAAAAGTTATCTACATATGCGGGCTACTCTGGTTCACCGCTGGTTATTAATAACACCATAGCTGGAATCATTAACCAAGAATTGTTAGAAAATGGAGAGTCAAAAGAGTTAACAGCACTATCAGTAAAGCATTTTAGAGATTTATTGATTTCAGAAGGTATTGAAATTATAGAGAAAGACTCCTCTCAATTAAATCCTTTACGTAAAGTTCTCTCTCCTCAATGGTTTGAACGCCACATAAATAGAGCAATTCGAGATTTAGGAGTACGGTATACGCCTGAAGTTAATGTTAAGCTTGGTGTAACCCAAAAAATAGATGCTTTACTTAAAAATGAAGGGTTTTGTGAGGAAGCGAGGGCTGAATTTCATAGATACTTGTTATCAGTTAATAGCTTAATTGGTAACTTTTCTTCATTTTCTCATCTTGAAAAGACATCGAGTGAACATTCAAAGCAGTTAAACCTAATTAATGAAATAACTATAATCAAACAGTCGATACAAAAGCACTTTGAAAACTTTAGCGCAAACATAGGTGTTGTTTTTGATTTCGTAGAATTAGTCAACAAAGCAAAGAATGTCAGTAAGTTAGTAGATAGTTTAGCAAGACTGTATCTAGGTAATGGGGCTACTGATGAGAAAATAGCGGATGCCAAAACAGCCTCAGCAAGGTTCATTGCTTTTTTAGATAATCCTGACAGTAATATTTTACTTGCCAACAAACCTTATTTGCTTCTAAAAGGAAAGGCTGGAACTGGGAAGTCTCACTTGTTAGCAGATGCTGTTGCAGCTCAACAAGGAAAAGACGCTCCTGCTGTTTTGTTGCTAGGTCAGCACTTTACAACAGATAAATCCCCTTGGACCCAGATCTTATCGGATATTTTAAGGTTGGACTGCACTGAAAATCAATTTCTTGAAGCCTTAAACGAGATAGGTGAAGAAAGGGGACAAAGGGTGCTTTTTTGCATTGATGCTATCAATGAAGGAAGAGGTAAGTTCTTCTGGGCTGAGCACTTTATATCTTTTGTAAATGATTTTGAAAACTATCCATGGATTAGTTTGATTGTCTCTGTTAGAGATACTTATTTTCCAAAGTTGATACCTGCGAAATTTGATGAGAATACTCATTTGAAAACTGCTACTCATACAGGGTTTGTTGGTCGCGAGCATGAAGCTATCAAAGTATTTTTCCATTACTATGAGATTAATTTGCCAAAGATTCCTTATCTAAAAGCAGATTTTTCCAACCCCTTATTTTTAAAATTGTTTTGTGACGGGCTATGCAAAAGGGGATTACATGAAGTGCCAGAAGGATATGGTGGTATTTCAAGTGTGATGAATTACTTCATTGATAATATCGATATGAAGTTAGGTGGCCCGAAATATTATGATTATGATAGTTCGGCAAAGGTATGTCGAAAAATAGTAAATGGTCTAATTAAACACAAACAAGAGAATGACTTGAGCTATATTCCATACGATGATGCATGTGATATTGCGAATAATGTTGTAGAAAGATACACAAGCAAGAGAGGGATTATAGAAGACTTAGTCCATGAAGGGTTGCTATCTAAAAACCTCTATTGGCTTGATGGCGGAGATGATGAAGAAGGAATATATTTCGCTTATGAAAGACTCGATGATCATTTCTTGGCAGACCTTATAGCTCGAACAATTATTACTTCAAAAAATATAAGTAAGATATTTAAAGTAGGTGGGGAGCTATTTTATCTAATCCAAAATGAATATAGATACCAAGGTGTCATTGAGGCTCTATCGATACTCCTACCAGAGTTACACGGCAAAGATCTTTTTGAACTTGTAGACCAGAACTACCATGAAGAACAAACAATTATTGATGCATTTATTAATAGTTTGATATGGCGAGATTTGGACACGATAAAAAGCAACTGTAATGATTATATTAATAACACTGTACTTCAGTATGAAGAGTCGTTTCATAGCTTTTTAGAGTTTACGTATACGGTAGCTGGTGATGTAAAGCACCCATACAATGCTAACAAGTTGCACAACTTTTTAGTTGGTATGCCACTGGCTGATCGAGATGCAGAGTGGACTATACATTTGCGATACGTATATGAATCTGAAGGTTCGATTGACAAAATGCTCGAATGGCTTCTTCAATCTGATATACACAAAACTTTATCTGATGAGTCTGCGTTACTGGTATCCATCTCAGTATCTTGGCTATTAACTTCTACCACTCTTGAATTGAGAAATAAAGCTACCAAAGCGCTTTCAAATATTTTGATAGACAGGCTCCACATTGGGGGCGAATTATTAAGAAAGTTTGAATTAATAAATGATCCATATGTTTATGAAAGAATCTTAGCCGCAGTCTATGGCGCAACATTGAATACAGTTCAATTAAATGAACTATCTAACTTAGCGCATTATATTGTTGAACATATTTTCCTTAAAGAAGAGGTTTACCCAAATGTTTTGGTTAGGGACTATGCTCGAAATATTGTGGAATACGCGCTATACAAGGAAAAAATTGAATTAACTGATCCTGAAATTATTCGTCCCCCATATAACAGTACCCTTCCGGATAATTACCCTAGCAATGAAGAAATTGATTCATATAAATTTGATTGGGATGGTAAGGGATTTAAACAAATATATGGCTCTCAAAATAGAATATTAAGCTCGATGGTTACTGAGTATGGGCGAGGAATGTGTAGTTATGGTGATTTTGGTAGATATACATTTCAATCTGCATTGAGTTCATGGAAGAATTTAGACCCTAACCTTTTAAGCAATTACGCATGTAAGCTTATCTTTGAAAAATTTGGATACAATGTTGATATGCATGGTCAATTTGATCGTTATGCTGGTAGTGGGGATAGATTTGAAAACAAAGTTGAGCGCATCGGGAAGAAATATCAATGGTTAGCATTATATGAAGTTGTAGCTCGCGTTGCTGACAATGCTCAATTAACAGATTGGGATGGGAATGAAGTTGGTTACTTTCAAGGTCCATGGCAAAACTATTTGAGGAACATTGATCCAACGTTCTCACCTCAAAGAACTATCAGAACTGAACTTCCTGCTCAAATCAATCATGTTTCTTATGAATCTTGGGATGATGAAGAACAGGGCTGGCTTACTTCTGAGAATGGTTTACTAGACCCAAAAGAGATGATTTTAAATGGTGAATTTTTATCATTAGAAGGTGACTTTTCTTGGTCTGAACCAGAACGATTAGGTGTTGACCGTGATACTAGTGATAAAAAAAGTTTGTGGTATCAAGTTAGAAGTTATTTAGTTAAAGAATCTGAATATGAAAACCTAAAAGAATGGTTAAAAGATCAAGATTTCATGGGGCGATGGATGCCAGAAAGTAGTGAAAATTATTCTGTATTTAGTAAAGAACACTATTGGTCTTCCGCATATCACGATAGAGACGAAGATACTGAAGAAACTCGTTGGCAACCTATAGGGAAAAATCGACTTGACCATAGAAGTGAAGAGATTATTGCCGATGTTTTGCCTACTGCTGAAGAACACCGATGGGAGGATGAGGATAGCACTTCGTTTTTAGCCCCACGGATTGAAATGTTTGATGGTATGGGGTTATGTGCGTCAGAAATACCAAGTTGTTGGTTTAATGATAGAGGTCAACTAGCTTGCTTTGATCCTCACGTATTTGGTGAAGAAAAATCTGAGCTGCTGGTAAATCGTAACCTTTTGGAAGAATTTTTAAATAAGAATGGTTTAAAAATTTTGTGGACGGTACTCGGTGAAAAGCAAACTTTGGGGTCATGTCCAGTCAACAATTGGATCGATATTTCAGGGGTTTACTATCTATGTGGTAACTCAGTTGAGGGCAGTTTTACTGTTAACTTAAAATATCCGGGGTGGAAATCCGTAGAGGAAAGTAAATGAATTACCCCTGAATTTGATTTTGAAGATTTTCTGAAAACAATGTCTGATGAACCAGACTAATTTTGTCGAATAAAGATCCCAGAATACGAGTTTCTTAAATTAAATAGGGTTTGAGTCACAAACTCTATTAAAGTTGGGCAGGAAAAAATGACTGAACTATTGGTAGATTCACAAAATTCATTAAAGTACGAAAGTTAGATAAGTGATAATTGGTAATGAAATCTGTGACAATCTAGCTAGTCTAACACTAAAAAGGCGAACCAAATAGTTCGCCTTTTGCTAACTCATTTTTGTCCAAAAACGAGTTTATCGACCGTCGGCTTCTCGCTCAAAGCAGCCTATAGTTACTCTATTTTATCTTTAAACTCACACAAGTCTTCAATAATACAGCTACCACACTTTGGTTTACGTGCTACGCAGGTATAACGTCCGTGAAGAATCAACCAATGATGTACGTCTACTTTAAATTCTGCAGGCACTACTTTTTCAAGTTTTTGTTCAACGGCTACAACATCTTTACCCATGGCAAGCTTGGTACGGTTAGATACACGAAATATATGCGTATCTACTGCTATTACAGGCCAGCCAAAGGCGGTATTGAGTACAACATTAGCTGTTTTACGGCCAACGCCTGGTAGGGCTTCTAGGGCTTCACGATTTTCTGGCACTATGCTGTTATGCTCATCTACCAATATTTGGCACATTTTGTACACGTTGGCCGCTTTTGAATTAAATAGGCCAATGGTTTTAATGTAATCACGCAGTGTATCGTGGCCAATATCTAAAATAGCTTGGGGTGTATTAGCAACAGGGAACAACTTTCGAGTGGCTTTATTAACGCCTACATCAGTTGCTTGTGCTGAAAGAGTTACTGCTACTAGTAACTCAAATGGGCTTGAATATTCAAGCTCTGTAACTGGATGTGGATTATCGTCGCGCAGGCGCGACAGTATTTGGTGACGTTTTTCTTTATTCATGCAACTTAAAACGCATTAGCTTTTGCTAAGTTAATACGCTTTCCCCTTAAGTTAAGCTAGTAACACGTGCTCGAGGGCCTTTTTCAGCCTCTGGCGGTGCGATTTGTTTTGATTTTATTTGTGCGTCTATTACGTTTTTAGCTGCAATAAGCAGCCCCAGGCCTAAAAAGGCACCGGGTGGCAAAATGGCCAGTAAAAATTGGTTATTAAAGCTAAATACTTCAATGCGTAAGCTTTGTGCCCACGGGCCTAATAATAAGTCGGCGCTGTCGAATAATGTACCTTGGCCAATTAGTTCACGCATTGCGCCTAAAACGACCAGCACAATCATAAAGCCCAAGCCCATCATTAAGCCATCAAAGGCTGATAAGTGAATTGGGTTTTTAGACGCGTAGGCTTCAGCACGGCCAATAATGGCGCAGTTAGTAACAATCAGCGGGATAAAAATCCCTAAAGACTGATAAAGCCCAAATGTATAAGCGTTCATGAGTAACTGCACTATGGTTACAAAGCCTGCAATGATCATAACAAACACCGGAATACGAATATCTTTTGGTACCCAGTTTCTTACTATTGATACACTAATATTAGAGCCTACTAAAACAAGCAGTGTTGCAAGCCCTAGACCCAGTGCATTTGTAATTGTAGAGGTAACAGCTAATAACGGGCAAAGACCTAAAAGCTGCACTAGGGCAGGGTTATTTACCCATACACCTTCTTTATATAATGTTTTTAATTCGCTCATTTAGTTACCTCTGCACATTTGGCGTTAGGCGCGGCAAAAATAGCATCAAATTCACTCTGTGCGAACAGCACTGCGTTTTTTACTGAGCCAACCACTGCGCGAGGCGTAATGGTGGCTCCTGTGAACTGATCAAATTGTCCCCCGTCTTTTTTAACGGCCCAGCGAGCATCGTCTTCGCCTTGCACTGTTAAACTTTTAAATGTGGTGATCCAAGAGGATTTTTTAACTTCTACCTTATCACCTAAACCAGGGGTTTCTTCGTGTTTAGTGGTGCGCACGCCTGCAATAGTACCATCACTTAAAACGGCCGTTAGCAAGTTAATATCGCCACTGTAACCACTTGGTGTGACATGCCTTACAACAAGAGCAACGGGTTTGTTATTTTTGCGGGCGCGATAAATTATTTGATTAGCATAAGGGCCTAACCGTTCATCTGAAATAATAACGCAATCGGTTGAAAGCGCGTTATCGTAAGTACTCGGGTCAAGCACTTCTTGCAACTGAGACGTTAGGTGTAGCTGTTCTTGTTCGGCAATTTTATCGGCGGTTAATGCATTAATTGACGCAACGAGCCCCGTGGTTACAAGGGCAAATGCCGTTAAAATAGCGCCATTTTTAGCCATTGATGAAATAATCATTTTACTGCTCCATGGCCATAAGTACGTGGTTGCGTGTAGTAGTCAATCAACGGCACTGCAATGTTTAATAACAAAACAGCAAACGCAACGGCATCAGGATAACCACCAAAAGTACGAATTAAATACACGAGTAGGCCAATTAAAGCACCGTAAATTAAACGACCTTTATTAGTTGTGGCAGCTGATACCGGATCGGTAGCTATAAAAAATGCGCCCATCATAGTGGCACCGCTTAATAAATGAAATATTGTGCCGGGCTCTGTTCCTGGTGCAGCAATGTAACCAATTGCACTACACAGCGCTAAACTTGCAATAAAGCTGACCGGAATATGCCAGTTAATTATTTTTTCTTTTAGTAAATATAAACCACCGGCTAAAAAGCCTAAATTAACCCACATCCAACCTAGGCCTGCCCATTCATTAAATAATGGTTTTTGCATGCTTTCGGTAACGGTTAAACCGTGTGCAATATCGGTTTTAATGGTATCTAAAGGCGTGGCCATTGTAATGCCGTCAATACCTGCGCGTACTTGATCTAAACTATAACCAATGGAGGTGAAGTCGGTAAATATTATGCGTAATTGTTCAGTAAATCCTATAGCGTTGCTAGATAGTTCAGACACAGGTAACCACGAGGTCATTTGCACCGGAAATGAAATTAATAACAGCACATAGGCAGCCATTGCGGGGTTGAATAAGTTAAAGCCTAAACCACCATATAATTGTTTAACAATAACAATAGAAAATAAACAACCAATAATAATTATCCACCACGGTGCTAAAGGCGGAATACTTAACGCTAATAACACCGCGGTTAGCCACGCACTGCCATCACTTAATGCAGGCCAAACCGGGCGCTTTCGCATCAGCATTATGGCAGCTTCAAAAACTGTTACTGCAGTTAATGCCAGTACTAACTGAATAAGCACGCCAGTGCCAAAAAATACAACTTGAGCAATGAGTCCAGGAATACACGCAGCTATAACGGTAAGCATTAATCGCGTTAACGATTTATGACTGTGGTTATGCGGCGAACTGGCCATGGTTAATTTCATGACTGATCATTTCCTTCTTTTTGTAACTTTTTGGCTTTTGCTCGGGCAATAGCGGCAGCAACAGCTGCTTTTTTCTTATCGTCGCTTGATTTAGGTACGTCAGCGTCAATAGAGCTAGATGAATTATCGGTATTATCGGGTGCTTCTGCATCTTGAAGTGCTTTAGCTGCTTTTTTAGCTTTGGCGCGTGCAATAGCAGCGGCAACGGCGGCTTTTTTATCATCAACTGGTGCTTCGGTTTGCGGCGCTTCACTAACGACTGGCTCAGTACCTTCATTTGCTTGTGCTGCTTTTTTAGCTTTAGCGCGTGCAATAGCAGCGGCAACGGCGGCTTTTTTGTCATCAACAGGTGCTTCGCTTTGTGGCGCTTCATTAACGACTGGCTCAGTACCTTCATTTGCTTGCGCTGCTTTTTTAGCTTTAGCGCGAGCAATTGCTGCAGCCACTGCTGATTTTTTATCATCAACAGGTGCAGTATCGGCTGATTCATCTGTTTGAGATTTTTGATCTCTATATTTTCTAGCTTGTTCTTTACGTAGCGCGCGTTCTTTTGCGACTTCACTATTATCAGGTTCTAACTCCGCAGATTGATCACCGAGCTTTTTAGCTTTGGCGCGGGCTATAGCGGCAGCAACAGCTGATTTTTCATCGCCATTATCTGATTTGTTTTTAACGCGGGCTAAAGCATCAGCTACTTTTTGTTTTTCGTCAGCCGATTTAGCAGCCGGTTTACGTTTATGGCGGTTTTGTCTTTCTTCTTGCTCGCGATCTAGGCGCTCTTTACGTGCATCAAAACGCTCTTTTGCGCGATCAGCTTTAATTTTATCAGCCTGTTGTTCTTTTATTTCCACTTTGGCGACACGGTAGTACTGCACAAGTGGGATTTCACTTGGGCAAACATAGGCACATGCGCCACATTCGATACAATCAAATAAATTGTGTTCTTGTAGTTTGTCGTATTCTTTTGACTTAGCAAACCACTGTAATTGTTGTGGCAATAAAGAAGCAGGGCAGGCATCAGCACACGCACTACAGCGTATACAGGCTTTTTCAGGGCCGGGTTCTGCTAGCTCTTTATGATCAGGCGCTAAAATACAGTTAGTTGTTTTAACTATGCCAATCCGCACTGTTGGCAGAGTAAAGCCCATCATCGGGCCGCCCATAACAACGCGTTGCTGTGGTACAGGTGAAAAACCTTGGCAATCAAGTAAATGTTTAATTTCAGTGCCAAGTAGTGCCCACACATTACCAGGTTTATGGATAGTATTACCTGTTACAGTGACTACCCGTTCAATGAGTGGCTTACCTTCGTACACAGCTTGCTGCACGGCAAACAACGTACCTGTGTTTTGTACAAGTACGCCAATGTCAGCCGGTATGCCGGCGCTTGGCACTTCACGATTAGTGAGTAGCTTAATAAGTTGTTTTTCACCACCCGATGGGTAAATAGTCGGGACCGTTTGCACAATTATTTTTTCGTTATGCTCAGCCGCCTTAGTCATAGCAACTATCGCTTCAGGCTTGTTATCTTCAATGCCCACAATACACAACGTTGGGTTTAGCAACTGTTGCATGAGTTCAAGGCCTTGAATTACCTCAATTGCATGCTCACGCATTAAGGTATCGTCGGCTGTAATATAGGGTTCACACTCAACCGCATTGACTATCAAAAACTCAATCGGTTGCTTTGTGTCAGCTTTTACATAAGTAGGAAAACCTGCGCCGCCCATACCGCTAATACCGGCTTGATGAATTATATTTATTAGTTCGTCGTGGGTAAGCGTTGTTGGATTATTAATTGGGTTAAGTGCCACCCATTCATCTTTACCATCTGGTTCAATAACAACACTCAGCTCAGGTAATGCAGAAGGATGCGCAGAAGGCATTGGTGCTATATCAGTAACAATACCCGAGCTTGGAGCATGTACAGGCACTGACCAGTTTGCAGCAGGGGAGGTTAGAGCTTGGCCTTTAAGTACACGCTGTCCTTTTTCTACAAGCAGCTTACCGTTTGCGCCTATGTGTTGCTTTAGCGCCACTACGAGCTTATCGGGCAATGGTAGGCGCGTAATGCTAGCACTATTAGAGAGTGATTTTTGTTGTGGTGGGTGTATGCCGCCAGGAAATGGCCAAACAACCCCTTTTTTTATTTGTTCAAGTAACTTATCCACTCAAACCTCTAATCTATTTGTGTAACAGGAATAGCATCTAGCTGCCATTTCCAGTTTTGTTTAGTTTCGGCTACAGGCAGCATATCAATGCAATCTACAGGGCAGGGCTCAACACATAAATCGCAGCCAGTACATTCATCAATTAACACCGTGTGCATTTGGCGAGTCGCGCCTAAAATAGCGTCAACAGGGCAAGCCTGAATGCATTTAGTGCAGCCAATACATTCGTCTTCGCGAATGTAGGCTACCGTTTTTATTGGCTCTGCTTGTTCGCCGCCGGCAAGTGGTTTTTCATCAACTCCCATTAAGCCGGCAAGCTTTTTCATGGTAGCTTCGCCACCCGGTGGGCATTTGTTTATTTCATCGCCATTTGCAATTGCTTCAGCATAGGGGCGACAACCTGGGTAGCCACATTGTCCGCACTGGGTTTGCGGTAAAATGGTGTCTATTTGCTCAACAATGGGATTGCTCTCTACGCGAAATCGTATAGCGGCAAATCCTAAAATCAACCCAAAAACCAGCGCTAACGAGCCAAGCGCAATTAAGGCATAAAACAAGGTCATATTAAAATTTCACTAATCCGGTAAAGCCCATAAACGCCATCGACATCAATCCTGCGGTTATCATGGCAATAGAGGCGCCTTTAAAAGGAGTGGGTACGTCAGCTGCTGCTAAACGTTCACGTAATGCTGCAAATAATACCAGCACTAACGAAAAACCAACCGCAGCGCCAAAACCATACACTGCCGATTGTAAAAATGAGTGATCTTCTTTGATATTTAGTAAAGCGACACCTAATACAGCACAGTTAGTGGTTATAAGTGGTAAAAATATTCCTAATAATCGATATAGGGTTGGGCTGGTTTTACGTACCACCATTTCGGTAAATTGCACCACAACGGCAATTACTAAAATAAAGCTCATTGTGCGCAAAAACTCTATGTCGAGTGGGATTAAAATATACTGATTCACTAAATAACTGGTGACGGAGGCGAGCGTAAGCACGAAAGTGGTAGCCAAAGACATACCAATAGCCGTATCAAGTTTTCCTGATACACCCATAAAAGGACATAAGCCTAAAAATTGTACTAATACAAAGTTATTAACCAGAACAGTACCAATCAATAACAAGACATATTCAGTCATGCGAGCCTCACGCTATAAAAATCCTGTGTATTATCCTTTTTTCTGGTGTGATTAACAACATATGCAGTGATTATCATTTAAATAAACAATATTAATTTATGGGGTAACAACAAAGATGTAAAAATACTGTGATTCGTATGTAACCTGAGCTCTGGATAATAAATCTATCCCGAGCAAGTAAATTAAGCACTAACTGCGTTGAATTTACTTGTATATAGGCTGGCTATTAACGTGTAAATTAGCCTTGTTTTCACTGAAAATCTCTGGCTAGAGAAAATAAATTTAAATATCACCATGGCTCAATACGTTAGTAAATTCCTTAGCCAGTGTTCAGGTTATGTAATACCAACCTGCATAAATCTTTGATCAATTTAACGAATTAAATTGCACTATAACGTCGTTAAAAATTTTTATTTAGAACAACTAGATACAAAAAATTTAGCCTAGTTCTAGCATGATTTTCTTAACGTTAAATAGACCCATACATAAGCAGATTGGTATAGTATTCATTTTACTTTGCAGTGTTAGTGGTGCCACCAAATAACTGTACTATGATTTACAAAGCAAAAAAGAGCAACAAGTGCTCTTTTAAATTAGTCAATGTTGCTTAATTGGTTTAGATATCTTTAGGTTTTTCTATGTAATAACCTTGCACGCCATCTAAGCACAAGGTTTCTATAATATGTTTTTCTTCTTGGCTCTCAACACCTTCGGCAAAAACATTAACACCAATGCGGTGGGCTAAATCGACCATTAAGCGCATAAAGTACTGATTGTTTTTATCATCTTCTAGGCCGCGAGTATAACTGGCATCCATTTTAATAAAGTCAGGTTTTAAATCGCGGAAAAACTTAAATGAGGTTAAACCAACACCAAAACGTTCAACAGTTACACGTGCGCCCACTCGGTGAACCATATCAATAAAGCGCTTACTTGCTTTAATATTTTGTTGTAAGCCGAACTCGCTCACTTCAAAAATAAGTTTTGATGCAATATGGGTATCTTTTAATAAGCGACGCTCTAACCAAATTACAAACTGATCGTTATGAGCACTTGAAGCCGTGACATTTAAACCAAAATATTTTTCAGAAAGGTTACGACTTTTAACTTTTTCAAGTGATGAATCGATAATTAATTTATCTATATCAACTGCCATACCAAGCTTTTCAGCCATAGCTAAAAATGAAGCTGTAGGCAGAACTTGATTATCTTCTGTTTTAAAGCGAACTTGAATTTCAGCGTATGCTTTAATACTTTTACCAAGCGGCATAATATTTTGCATAACCAAATGAACTCGTTTGGACTCAATAACCTCGTTAATCACTTTACGCCAGTTTTGATTACCAAACCCAGCACTTACATTATTTACAAGATCGGATTCACGCTGTACATGCCATGCATTAATTTGCTTAGACTGCGCCATACTCATCGCATTATCAACAACTGAGAGAAGTTCGCCTAACGGCTTACCCTTTTCATAACCAACAATACCGGTATTAGCCACTGAGCTTAATTCTTGATTCTGCTGATATTGAGTGAAACGAGATTGTAAGTTTTCGCCAAAGCGTTCGGCTTCTTTAAGTGGTATATGGGGAAGTACAACAGCAAAATCAGAACTATTTAATCTAAATAATTGACTGCCAGCATACGTGCCACTTATATGTTTAATTATATCAGCCACACCCTTTACGTACTCATCACCTTTTTGATAGCCACGGCTTTGATTTATTGCTTGCAGCTCACTACAGCGAATCATTGCTAATGAACCAAAAGTACTTTGTTCGCTATTTTCAATATTTTTTTCGTAGTACTCAACAAACATATTACGATTACCTAGCGCGGTAATTACATCTTTATATGCTTCGTGTTTAATACTAAGCGCTTCACTTTGTATATATTCATTTTTTGTTTTAAGAAAGTGCGATAAGCGGTTAAAACTTGGTACTAAATCTTTTCCTAAGCTTTTCAGTTTAGAGCTATCTAGCACTGTTTCTAATTCACCGGCTTGGTTTTGGTTGATATAAACATCGATAACGTCAGAGACGGTCATGCTGATACTTCTATTTAGTTGATAAAAAATAGATTGCATCAAAATAATAGGAATAATTACTAAAACAGCGGAAATAAAGATAATAATAAAAAGTGATATTTGAAGTTGTTCAGCTAAGTGTTGAATATTAACTGTAAATTCAACTTTTATATCTGCAGCCTTATTTACCGCAAACTGCGGTCGGGCAGAGTTAAAAATAGACTGTATAAAATCTGCAAATAGTGGCAGGTCAATAGGGGAGTTAACGTTAAATACTTCTGCGCCTTGGTAATCTCGTAACGTAAAGCTTGAGAACGTTTTACCATCAGCCAATGATTTTTTTAAATTTTGTACTAAATTATCGTCAAAAGAAAGGTCGTTTATATAGTTGGTAACGCTAGCTTGCGCATTTTTTTGAGCTTCACTTACTGCATTATCAAAGCTTACCGAAATGAAATAGCTTCCAGCTGCAACACATAATAACCAAGAAATTATTTGTATAAAGATAAGTTTTTTAAAGCCAGCCATTTTTTCAGTCTTTTAATAGTTCAAAAGGGAAGGAATGAAATCCTGATTAGTAAATCAGAGCAAATTATTAGCGCGATTTGTTTTTTTATTTATAAAACAGAGGGTAGTGGAATTTAGAATGAATGTCTATGAAATTATTAGAATTGGCTCCCCCTCCCCGACTCGAACGGGGGACCTGCGGATTAACAGTCCGTCGCTCTAACCAACTGAGCTAAGGGGGAATCGTTTATGGTTGAAAAACTTGGCTCCCCCTCCCCGACTCGAACGGGGGACCTGCGGATTAACAGTCCGTCGCTCTAACCAACTGAGCTAAGGGGGAAGCGTCTTGCCTTTCAACGGGGCGAAATATTAATGACCGCGCCGCAAAGTGTCAACATATAAAAGTTATAAATTTAAAAAAGGTGGTTATTCGTTGTTTTTATGTTCGATCTGCGTGTTTTGTGACTTCATTTAAAGAACCTTTTAAAAAATAGAGTGACGATTTTAGACGATATGCCGATTTTTGAGATCGCCTTTCTTAGTTCTTTGAGCAAATAAAATACAATGTTAAACCGCTTAGCTGTAAAAAATACGCACAAAATATAAAAAGTAACGTTTGTATTTTTTATTGTTGGTCTGTTTTGTCAAAAAAGTAAAAGTTTTAAATTGATTTTCGATAATCACAGAAGTGAATTATTTTTTACAACTTATATGTACGATGGTGATTATATTGTCAGAGCTCAAAAATAATACAATCAATACGTTGCGTTATACTTTCATTTTTTTCACAAGAAGATAATCAAGTTAATAAGGCAATTTATATGTCGAGATGGTTTTTGCTCTAAAACCAGAAAAACGCGATAAATTGAATATTTGTAATAAGTCAGATCTGAGTGAAAAAAGCATCACTCTAAAAGCCTTTGTAAATGCGGGCTTGAATGAGTTATCCACGGTTTCTGTGGATAACTCTGTTTATGAAACTTTAAGAACATCAGCGGCACCAGCATTTTAGAGTGCTACAACGATTTCAAGCTTTTAAATCACTATTTTTATTTCATTAAAAAACAACAGGTTACTATTATCAATTTAAATCATCTAACTCGATGAGAGAATTTTTTCGTTACGATAAAATAAAGCATGTCTTTGTGTGAAAATGCATCAGTAATGAACGGGGGTTTGTAAAGAAAAGTAACTAAAATGTGTTTTAATTGTTTTTTGGCGGCTTAGTGCTCAATTTTAGCAAAAATATCTAAAAATAGATCTTTACTGTTTTGTCGAATAGTTAGTTTTATGTTTCCTTCAAATCTGTTGATAAATCCGTGGCTTGAATTGTCTTGATGCTTTAAAATGATTTGCTCAGTAAAAGAGGCTTATTTATTTCATGCGCGCAATTTCAAAAACTCAGACTCGCCCAGATTTACTAAACGATCCTATCTTGCCTACATTAAAGACCATGACCATTCCGATGATTTTTGGCATGATCACGTTAATGATGTTTAATATTGTTGATACATTTTTTATCAGCTTATTAGGCACAGAGCCATTGGCTGCAGTTAGTTTTACGTTTCCTGTTACGTTTACAGTTATTAGCTTAGCCATTGGGTTAGGTATTGGTACGTCGGCAGTTATAGCTAAAGCTTTAGGTAGCAACAAAATAGATGAAGCGCGTTTTGACGCAAGCGTTTCAATATTGGTTGCTTTTGTTTTAGTGCTTATTTTATCGTTTATTGGCTATTTGCTAATCGACCCCATATTTACGTTATTAGGCGCAGGTGAGCAGGTACTTCCTTTAATACACGAATACATGAATGTATGGTTTATCGGTAGCGTATTTTTAATAACCCCAATGATTGGTAACTCGGTACTGCGTGCCAGTGGCGATACTAAAACGCCCAGTATTGTAATGGGCGGGGCGGGGCTTATAAATGCGGTTCTCGATCCTATGCTTATATTTGGTTTTGGCCCTATTCCTGCGTTAGGTATTCAAGGTGCCGCTATTGCAAGTGTAATAGCATGGGGAGTGGCTGTTGTTATTATTTTATATTTACTAATAGTAAAAAAACGGTTGTTGAGTTTAAAAGCCGGGTCGCAAACGGTTGTAGGCGCTATTCGTAAAATATTAAAAATAGGTTTACCCGCCGCAGGCGCAAACATGTTGACCCCGGTTGCAATGGCTGTGATGACCGCTATGGTTGCACATCACGGACCTGAAGCCGTCGCCGCATTTGGGGTAGGCAGCCGGATAGAATCTATAGCCAGTATTCTTGTACTTGCTTTGTCGATGACATTACCCCCGTTTGTGAGCCAAAACTTTGGAGCGGGTAAATTATGCAGAGTAAAAGATGCTTATATTGGTACCTTAAAATTTGTGATGATTTGGCAATTTGCTATTTATATTTTGCTTATTGTTTTTTCAGGCTTTATTAGTCAAATGTTTGGTAAAGAACAAATGGTAATTGATGTGATAAAACTCTTTATTTACACCATTCCGTTTAGCTACGGTTTGCAAGGGGTGATCATATTATCTAATTCTTCGTTTAATGCTTTACATAAACCAATGAATGCACTGTTTTTAAGTACTATTCGTTTATTTGTTTTTTACCTACCGTTTGCTTATATAGGTAATGAGCTAGCTGGTTTAATTGGATTATTTATTGGTGCGGCACTGGGTAATTTATTTACTGCAATGGTGGCATATAAATGGTTTATGAAAGAGCTCGATGCGTTGAGCAGTCAATCATTACGGGAGTGCAATAGTTGAGCGATCATTTTCAGTTAAAATCACATTTTAAGCCAGCAGGCGATCAGCCTACCGCGATTAAACAACTGTGCGAAGGGTTGGAAGCGGGGCTTGCACACCAAACCTTATTAGGTGCTACGGGTACAGGTAAAACCTTTACCATGGCTAATATTATTAACGATTTAAATCGTCCAACAATAATTATGGCGCACAATAAAACGCTTGCTGCTCAGTTATATGGTGAGATGAAAGAGTTTTTCCCTAAAAATGCCGTTGAATACTTTGTATCGTATTACGATTACTACCAGCCAGAAGCCTATGTTGTATCAAGCGACACATTTATCGAGAAAGATGCTTCGATAAATGAGCATATAGAACAAATGCGTTTAAGTGCGACCAAAGCACTGCTTGAGCGCCGCGATACCATTATTGTGGCATCGGTATCGGCTATTTATGGTTTGGGTGACCCTAAATCATACATGAAAATGATGCTGCTTTTAAAAGTCGGGGAAAAAGTCGATCAACGCGATATGCTACGCCGCCTCGCCGAAATACAATACACCCGTAACGATGTAGATTTTAGCCGTGGTACATATCGCGTGCGTGGCGAAGTGGTCGACATATTTCCTGCCGAGTCAGATACCTATGCCGTACGCGTAGAAATGTTTGATGACGAAATAGAGCGCTTAAGTATTTTTGACCCGCTTACTGGTGCTATCGAAAAGCACATAGTACGCACCACTATCTACCCAAAAACACACTATGTTACCCCGCGTGAGAAAATACTCGGGGCTATCGATAAAATACAAGAAGAACTAAAAGATCGAAGAGCGCAGTTACTCAGTGCTAATAAATTAGTAGAAGAGCAACGCGTAACACAGCGTACGCAATACGATATAGAAATGATGCGGGAGCTAGGTTATTGCTCAGGTATAGAAAACTACAGCCGCTATTTATCGGGTCGCACGCCAGGCGATCCGCCGCCTACGTTGCTTGATTACCTCCCAGACGACGCATTAATGATTATTGATGAATCGCACGTAACCGTATCGCAAATTGGCGCCATGTACAAAGGCGACAGAAGCCGTAAAGAAAACCTTGTTGAATATGGTTTTAGAATGCCCTCAGCAATGGATAACAGGCCGCTGCGTTTTGAAGAGTTTGAAGCCATAGCACCACAAACTATTTATGTATCGGCAACGCCTGGCGACTTTGAGCTAGAGCGTTGCGTAGGCGAAATTGCTGAGCAAGTAATTCGTCCAACAGGGTTGCTTGACCCACTTATAGAAGTGCGCCCAGTAGGGGATCAGGTTGATGATCTTTTATCAGAGATTTATAAAAGTGTAGAGAAGGGCGAACGTGTACTTGTAACTACACTTACAAAGCGTATGTCTGAGGATTTAACCGACTATTTAAGTGAGCATGGCGTAAAAGTGCGTTACTTACATTCAGACATTGATACGGTAGAACGAGTTGAAATAATTCGTGATTTACGTGCGGGCGTGTTTGATGTGTTAGTGGGCATTAACTTACTTCGAGAAGGCCTTGATATGCCAGAGGTGGCACTTGTTGCCATACTTGATGCTGACAAAGAGGGCTTTTTACGATCGGCTCGCTCGCTGATACAAACCATTGGCCGTGCTGCGCGTCACTTAGATGGCCGCGCTATTTTATATGGCGACAGAATTACAAAATCAATGGCAAAAGCAATGGACGAAACAGCACGCAGGCGCGAAATTCAGCATGCATATAACGTTGAGCACGGCATAGAGCCTCATGCTCTGGCTAAAAAAATACTTGATGTAATGGATGTAGGCGAAGAAGCATCCCCTAAAGACAACCTTAAACTTATTCGTAAAGAGTCTAAAAAGGTACTTAGTGCGAAAGAAATTACAGTGCAAATTAAGCAGTTAGAAACCAAAATGCATGCATACGCAAGCGATCTAGAATTTGAAAAAGCGGGCTCTGTTCGCGATGAAATACATGAACTACAACAACAGTTGATTAATTAAAAATGACAGCAAACTTTACTCCTCTTATTACTGCGCTTGAAGACGCGCCAATTTTAAAAAATGAACTGTGTCGTGTTTTTCATGGCCGAGGCCACAGCGTCGAAGCGTTAAGTCATATTAATTTAGACTTTTACCCGCCCAGTTTATTTTTGGTTTCGTACGACGAAATTGACGAGCAAACACTAAGCGAGCTTACCGATGTTGTGTGGCAGTGGGCACAAAAAAACCAGCCAGAGCTTATTAGCTCACTTGTGTACCAGCAACGCGCTGGCGTACAAAGCCAAAACACCGTGGTTTATGGGCAATTACCTAACCCGCATGTTGTAACTGAAAACGGCATTCGTTTTTTGGTTGATTTACAGAGCCGTCAAAATACCGGAATATTTCCCGATATGCGCAGCGGCCGTGAGTTTGTAATGGCCAACAGCAAGCATGGCAAAGTGCTTAATTTGTTTTCGTATACATGTGGGTTTTCGCTTGCAGCCATGCAAGGCGGGGCAGATCATGTAATGAACATGGATATGAGCAAAGGCGTACTTAAAGTCGGCAAGCAAAACCATCAGCTAAATGGTTTTGAGCGCGGCGTAAGTTTTTTACCGCACGATATTTTAAAGTCGTTTGGAAAACTAAAAAAAGCAGCCCCGTTTGATTTAATAATAGTTGATCCGCCAAGCTTTCAAAAAGGCAGCTTTATATTAACTAAAGACTATCAAAAAGTGCTGCGCAGATTGCCAGAGCTACTTTGCGATACCACACAATTGTTATTGTGTGCTAATAGCCCAGAGCTTAGCGAAGAGGCGTTTAAGGCATTAATAAACGAGCACACCCAAGGCGCAATTGAATTTGTTGAGCGCCTAGCCCCCACCGAGCGTTTTATTGAAGTAGACAGCAATAAAAGTTTAAAAGCGCTTGTCTATAAAATGTCACAAATACCTGCTTAAATGAAGCTCAGTAAACGCTTAACTGCCATTGATACATTAATTTCGCAGCATCACGATATTATTTGGGATTGTTGCTGCGACCATGGTTATTTAGGCATGGCGCTATTAAAGCGCGCAGCTGCAAGCCAGGTTATTTTTGTAGATATAGTCGCCACTTTAATGAACGATTTAGAAGCGCAATTATCATCTATTAATAAATTACAAAAAACCTGTGATAAAAATCCGCAGTGGCAGGTCTTATGTCAGGATGTAGGCAAAATTGAAATTGCTCAAAGTAAAAGCCAAGTAGTTGTAATAGCGGGTGTTGGTGGTGAGCTGTTGTTAAGTTTAGTACAACAAATTATTGCTAATAACGCAGTGGAACATTTAAATAATGTTCGTTTTATTTTGTGCCCAGTGCATCACACTTATAAGTTGCGAGTCGGTTTAAAGCAATTAGGTTTAGGGCTTGTAAGTGAACAAATAGTTTACGACAACAAACGTTTTTATGAAGTGATTGAAGTGAGCTTTAGTAGCAATAATGAGATTAGTCACACCGGTAATAAAATGTGGAATTTTGCTAGTACAGAGCACGCTATGTACCAACGGCAACTCATAAATCATTATAATAAAATGCTCAATAAAGATAAGCCATACTATCAAAAAGTTATAACAGACTATCAAGAACTCACCGATAGTTAAAAAAGCCCAAAAGTAGGGCGTACATGTGATCTAATTACGACATTGACGACGTAATGTGTTCATAGTTTATATCGCACAACGCGAGTTTATTTGGTTTATTTATGTCAGATAACAAGAGTCACATTAATAATTTGCTTAGCAATGAGCAAAAATGGCAACACAGTTACGAGCAACCTATTTCTTATGCACCCCTCGTGCAGTTAGTTAATAGTAGCTGGGTGGTGCCACAGCATTTTTTACGTTACAAGCACACGCTTGAAAGCGTAAACGAAGTACTTGAGAGTATTGAATTTTCGGCTCACTTTAGAGTGCTTGCTGCACAAAAAGGTGAAGAAATTTACCTGCAAGTAGCAGTGCTGAGTCCTGATAACTACCAAAAAAGCGCATCTACTAATGAAGCCAAAGCTAAAAAACTATTATTTGGCAGACGTTGGATAGTAGAGGAAAACTTACCTACCTCAGAGCTTATTCAAACCGCATTTTTAGCGTTAAAAGTAGCGCGAGAACATGAAGTAAGAGAGCTTTTTCAGTTAATGCAAAGCGGCGCAACAAGCACGCCATTTAATAACCATCACGACTTACCGGTAATGGCTCAAAACCCTGAACTTGTTAAAAGCGAAGCGGTTACAAGTAACGTTGATGACGTGCTTAAACGCATTGTATTTGCAGGAAAAAGCATTGACCTTAAAAGCCAGCAGCAAGTAGCCGAGCAATATTTATATACTGTTGAGCTGTTGTGTGAGGATTGCCAGCTTAGCGAGTTTAATAAAAAAACAATTGCGTTTTTAACAGCAGATCCATCCGTTAATAGCTTTTTACACGGCTTAATTGCGGCATTGGTGGCCACAAGTAACGACTACGTAAACGAGCAGTTTAAATACAAAGGTTTTGCCCGCTTTAGTAAACACGTTGCGGTTGAACAAATAGGTAACCTAAGTATCGCTATGCGCTCGCCAAGTACCGTAGGGCTTTGCTCTATGGGTAAGCAACATGCTAATCAGTTAAACTTTGAGATAGACAGTGGGCGAGCACCACAGGGCTGCGGGCAAGCTATTGGTGGGTTTTTAGCTGCTCACGGTATTGAGCAGCCAGAAAATGCACATTTATATCCAAATTACTTATAACAATTCAAAGTTTATTAATTTCATCTTTAACGTTAAAGCTCGAATCAGTAACAATAGCCTCAAGTGTTTGTACACGCTCTTTTAATGCAAGCACTTGTGCGTTTGTTTCAGCTAATTGTTTATGGGCATCGCTGTTGTTGTTTTGCATTTTATGCTTAAACTCAAGATGCTTTTTATACATATCGTAAACTACTCCTGAGCCAACCGAAATTAGCACAATAAGTACAATCATCGTAGTTCCAGACATAACCTCATTCCTTATCATTTTATTATTCGTTTATGGTTAAAGTATAACCTTTAAGCGCTTTTGATAAAGCTGACAATTGTAACTTAATTTGTATAGTTTACTTAGCGTGTTCATCATTTATACACTTTAGATATTGTTTAATAGCCACCATATAATAAACATATTTTAGTCAATACAGTGAGTTGCCATGTTAAATAATAAAATACCTCCCGTTATTGTTGTGCTGTTTTTTGCAGGCATAATGGCGCTTATTGCGCATTACAGTGTTATTGATTTCACCGCATTTATTACCTACTTAGCAGCAAGCTTGGTCATTATAGGGTGTATTTTTTGTATTGCAGGGGTAGCGAGCTTCAAAATAGCAAACACCACAGTAAACCCTAATAAACCAGAGCAAGCGTCAACACTTATTACGAGCGGCATTTATAAAATTTCACGCAACCCTATGTATGTAGGTTTTGCATTTATTTTAGCAGGGTGGGGTATTTGGTTAAGTTCCTTGTGGGCGCTATTGTGTGTTGTTGGGTTTATTGCCTATTTAACGCTTTTTCAAATAATACCCGAGGAGCGTGCGCTCACTAAATTATTTGGCGAAGAGTTTACCGCCTATAAAGCGCGCGTAAAACGCTGGTTGTAATTAATACCATTGACTTAAAAACCTGACAAACAAAAAAGGCTATCAATGATGGCCTTTTTTGTTTACAGCAATTGTATTACTAATTAATTGCGGCTTATTCGTATTCTAACGGGTCTGTAATGTTATTTAGTGCAAATGCTTCAAGGCGTTCTTGGCACGCGCCACATTTACCACAGGCCTTTTCACGGCCGTTATAACAAGTCCACGTTTGGCTGTAATCTAAACCCATTTCAATACCGTCGGTTAAAATACCAATTTTAGTATTGTTTAAGTATGGGCTAAAAATTTCTACCGCGTCGTAGTTAGCAATACGGCACACATCATCCATTTTTTGCACAAATTCAGGACGGCAGTCAGGGTAAATAGCATGATCCCCAGAATGAGCGCCGTAATAAACTTTGCCAGCTTTAAGTGACACCGCGTAACCAACAGCAAGCGAGAGCAAAATCATATTACGATTAGGCACAATCGTACTTTTCATGCTTTCTTCTTCGTAATGGCCTTCAGGCACATCAATATCATCAGTAAGTGATGAGCCACCAATAAGTTGGTTAATCGCCGAAATATCAACAATTTTATGCGGAACGTTTAATTTTTCACACACACTTGCCGCTACTTTAAGCTCTTTTACATGACGCTGACCATAGTCAAATGAAAGGGCATATACATCATGGCCTTGTTGCAGGGCTTTATTTAGTACGGTAAACGAGTCCATACCGCCGGAATAAATAACAACTACTTTTTGCGTCATATCTGTTTTGCTCTTAGTTTTAATAGAGGTTTATATCAGGGCGCGATATACTACACGGCCGCAGCTTAAATAACAATTTTTGCACAGCGCTTTTTGGTTTTTTAATAGTAGCAATTTGGCTGCTAGGTAGTAAGTGAGATCTCTTTTGTACAAAATTAATGAAGTGTTTGAAACCATTCAAGGTGAAGCTAGTTTTACCGGCACACCCTCAATATTTTTACGTTTGCAAGGTTGCCCAGTAGGCTGCTCTTGGTGCGACACCAAGCAAACGTGGGATGTTGATAATGTATATAAAGTATCGCTGGATGAAACCGTAGAAAAAAAAGCCGACTCAGATCATTGGGCTAACGCCAGTGCAGAGCAAATTTTAGCGCTGTTTCAATCACGTGGGTATACCGCAAAGCATGTAGTAATTACCGGCGGCGAGCCATGCATGTTTGATTTAAATCCAGTATGTAACTTATTACACGAACACGGTTTTAGCACACAAATAGAAACCAGCGGCACGTTTGAAATACTCGCCCCAGAGCAAACATGGGTAACGGTATCGCCAAAAATCAATATGCGCGGCGGTTATGAAGTACTTACCAGCACCATGAAGCGTGCAAATGAGATAAAACACCCCGTTGCGATGCAAAAGCACGTAGAAGAGCTAGAAGAATTATTTGCTAAAACAGGCGTTAATCCTAAGCTTGTTTATTTGCAGCCAATTAGCCAAAAAGTATCAGCAACCAAACTTGCAATCGACACCTGTATTGCCAAAAACTGGCGCTTATCAATACAAGTACATAAGTATTTAGGAATTAGTTAAAGCCAGCTTAAAGTTATATTACGTAGGTTGGGTAGAGCGAAGCTAAACCCAACAAATCTCCACTTCCACACCGTTTTATAACAACGTTTTATAATATTTAAATACGTAGGTCGGATAAGCGAAGCGTCATCCGACAACCATAAAACTCATATCTTCTTCGCTAATAGCCATAACTAGTTTACTATGCGCGACTTAAAAATATTCTACTACTTACCATTAGGCTTATATGTCCGCAAACGCGCTTTACACCGACCTTTCTGATTACTACGACTTAATGTGCGCAGATATAGATTATCAAGCCCAAAGCAATTCTATTCACAGGCTGCACCAAATTTTTGGTAATGGCGCAAACACCCATCTAGATTTAGCATGTGGCACCGGCCCGCATGTACGCCACTTTATTGATAACGGCTATAAAAGTAGTGGGCTTGATTTAAACCAGCCAATGCTCGATAAAGCAAAATTTCGTTGCCCAGAAGCGCAATTTTCGTTGCAAAACATGAGTGAATTTAAAGTCACCGAGCACTTAGATTTAATTACCTGCTTTTTGTATTCAATCCATTACTGCGACGGCATTAATAAGTTAAAAGAATGCCTTGCTAGCGTACACAGCGCATTAAACGTAGGTGGAATATTTTGCTTTAACACGGTTGATAAAAACAAAATCGACAGCGATTCATTTGTAGAGCACACCGCAACAAGCGAAAATAGCTTCTTCACATTTCGCTCTGGCTGGCACTATAGTGGCAGCGGCAGTAAACAGTTATTAAAACTCAGCATAGAAAAAACCACCGCAGACAAAACACTTGTATGGCACGACGAGCACCCAATGGTTGCTTTTAGTTATACCGAGCTTAAAGAAGCCCTAAAACCGTACTTCGAAATCCACATATTTGAACATGACTACGACAAAATAACCCCATGGGCACAGCGCTCAGGCAACGCCATTTTCGTCTGCGTAAAAATTTAAGGCGAACATTCATCAAGAAGAGATAAAAGTTTGGGTAGAGCGCAGCGAAACCCAACGAGCTCCAACGAACCTCCAATACCCACGGCCCAATAACCCCGCATTATATATTTGAAAACGTAGGTCGGATAAGCGAAGCGCCATCCGACACCTATTTGAGTTTCGGCGAATATAAACAGCTAATTAATTATAATGTATGAAGTCAAAATTTGACCCATTTGGCTTTGTTTAATAAAATAAAATCCCAAAATTATAATTGGTTATTAATACATACAGGAATACATTGAATATGGAAATTGACTGCTCAAGAAAGAAAATTTGTTTTGTCATTATGGGTTTTGGTAAAAAATCTGATCCTGAATCAAAAATGACATTTGACTTAGACAAAACGTATAAAAATATCATTCGTCCTGCTGTAATAGAAGCTGGATATGAATGTGTCAGGGCCGATGAAATATTAGATTCAGGCCTTATTGATAGAAGTATGTATGCTTTATTAATGCAAGCTGATTTAGTTATAGCCGACATTACAACGTATAACCCCAATGCAATATATGAGCTAGGTATTCGACATGGAGTTAGACCCCAATCAACTATTATTCTTAAAGAAGAAAATGGGAAAATACCATTTGATCTCGACCATAATCGAATGTGCATGTATAGCCATATGGGCGAAGACATAGGCTTTGATGAGGTCGAGAGGTGTAAAAAGCATCTTGTAGACTTAATTGAAAATGTTACTAAAAAACAAGAGATTGATAGTCCCTTATATCAATTTATTAACAATCTTAATCCCCCCATTCTTCCAGAAGAAGAATATATATCACTAATTGACGATTTAGCTGAAAAAGAAAGTTTAATATTTGCTGTTGTAGAAAAAGCAAAAAACAAAATGAAAGAAAGTGATTTTGAGTCAGCAGCTAAATATTGGGAAAAGGCACATAAAAGCGCACCTAATGAACCATATTTCATTCAGCAAAGGGCATTAAGTGTTTATAAATCTGAAATCCCTAGCCCTGTAACCGCTCTCACAGATGCATTAAATATTATATCTGAATTGTCGCCTGATGAAGTTGCCACTAGTGATCCTGAAACTCTCGGTATTACGGGGGCTATATATAAAACTCAATGGTTAATAAATGGAGATGTAGCATCTTTAAACCGAGCCATTAGTTATTATGGGAAATGTTTCAACATCCGAAATGACTATTATACAGGTGAAAATTACGCGCTTTGTTTAGATATGAAATCGAATGTTAGTGAAGATCCAGATGAACAAGCTCACTCTAGATTTGAGGCAAAAAAAGTACGCAAAAAAATAATCTCAGCTTTGTTGGATATTATTGAATTTGGAGAGATTGAAACAAGAATTGATAGAAAGTGGATTTATGCAACGTTATCTCACTGCTATTTTGTATTAAAAAGCGATGATAAACATAAAGAATATGAAGCATTGTTTATGATTGAATCACCTGATGAATGGGAAGTTTCTACTTATGAAAAAAATAAACAAAAAATTAATGAATTACATGGAGTGATTAAATAATGGCTAAGCATAAGTGTTTTATTTCATATCATAAAGACGATGAAGATGAAGTTAAGGAATTCATTAAAGAATTCGACAAAGATAAAGATGTTTTCATTACACGAGGGATTGGGAAAGAAATGCCCGGTGATGTAATAAATAGTGATGATTCCGATTATGTTATGAGAAGAATTAGAGAACTATATTTAAAAGATTCGACAGTGACTTTAGTTATGTTGGGTAAATGCACTTGGGCCCGAAAATATGTTGATTGGGAGTTGCAATCCTCATTAAGAAACAGTGAAAAGGTTACTCCTAATGGTATGTTGGGAATAAAATTACCTAGCTACAATGGTAATGGCTATCCAAACAGATTGAATTTGAACTTAAAAAAGGACGGTAAGCCAGAAGATTGTTACGCTAGAACTATGGAGTACCCTAAAAGAAAAGACACATTGACGAATGCTATTGATGCCGCATTTGATAGGAGAAAAACCCATATCAAGTGGATAAATAACCCAAGAGATAAGTTTAAAAATAATAGGAGTTGTAGCTAATGGCTAAAAATATATTTGTTTCATATAAATTCACAGATCAAGAGATAGTAAAGGCAGTTAGCTCTATGCTGCAAAATAATGGTGGTAGCATTGATGGGAAATTTGTTTATGTTACAAGAGATGTATCATCGCAGGGTGAAAATGCTATAGACAATGAAATCAATAGTGTAATGGAAGGGTGTGATAAAGCACTTTTTATTATTGGTCAAAATTCTCATAATAGTCCATGGATTAAGCGTGAGGTGCAACTTGCTATTTCAAAAGGATTAAAAGTGGTGGTTACACATATTAATGACACGAACTATGGAATACCAACTGATCTTAATTACACAAATTATACTTCAGCTCAATGGAACATGAACAGCCTAAGCTATAACTTGAATAAACTTTAATCAAGGGGATAAGTCCTGAGGGATCCCCACAATTATTTCTTGGTAAAGGGGATTTTACGTTTACTGGTGACGGTGCAAGAGCCGACATTGGTACTGGCTTGTACTGGCTTGTACTGGCTTGTACTGGTTTAAACGTCGGCTATGCTGCCTATGGTTTTGTAAATCATACATGGCTTATTGGAAGGAAACTCCTTTGATTTTTACAATAGTTTGTGTACTTGGCTTTCTGGTTCTTATGTATTTAGAAGGTATTTTTGCATCTCAGATTTATGCTAGATTAGCACTTCAAGATAGCAAAATAACGTTTGAAGATATCAAGTCAGCAATTAAGTCTGGCAACAAATATAGTGAGCTAATCAGCAGTGAAGAATATAAAAAAATGGCTTTCTTTAAGAGGATAAGGATTTTTCTGATACTTCTATTCTTGATATCTTTCATATTTGAGAACTAAAGGGGTCACCCATTAGAAAGTTCCGGTCAAGCAGGCAGCTGTGTTTTCTTGATCTTTTTATTCAAAAACCAAGTGTTCTTATTATTTAAACTCAATT
>NZ_JANJGQ010000033.1:0-30617 GCF_030847595.1 Pseudoalteromonas sp. 20-92 | reverse complement strand
CACCAGTAACCACGGCTCTTTCGCATCTTTTTGATGAATTTTATCTGTTGTTCTTTGTGACGTCCCGCCTCGTTTTTCCTTCGCTTTTCGGCCTTTTGGCGTTCGCTTATAAATTGCCGCATTGCACGGGAACTTTGCCGTTTTACCATAATAAATTGAGCCAAGGTTATCAGCCTTACCAATACGCGCATCGGCAAACCATTGATAACTGGTTTTCCATTCTTGTTTATCTTGGGAGAGAGATACTCGCCCCCCTTACTCTCCCTATCCAATACCAATTTTTTTCTTCTACTATTTTAAACCATGGAGCACGATAGATAGCATCTGACACAATGATTGGCATACATCCTTCAGGTAATATTTGTTCGAGCGTGTCTAAAAATGCTTGATGTGCTTTATTGGTATTCAGTTCGCTCTCAGGATGAATTTTTTCATAGAGCGTTAAGCTTCTCCCATTCATTGGAATACTGGCGCGCAATACTTGAAACATCCCTTGTCCATTAATAGGTGACCAATCGACTAATATGATGGGGGACTTTTTATTTCCAATTAACTGCGCTGACATATAGTCATGAAAGAAAAGACGCTCGCTGTGTAAGAGCGTGTTACCGATTAAGCGGTCATCGCGTTTAATATCATTTTTCTTTGTTGTTTTTGATAGGCTTTTCAATCCCCTACCTAAATATGTTACAGACACACGTTGATCATAAATACCAGAGTCAATGAAGGTAAATAACGTGTTTAATCGAGTAGAGTGAATTTCAGAGTAGGCAGCAGCGATATCATTCTGTATTATATTTGTGATCTTCATGGCTATTGTTTTAAGTTGTTTTTGGCGAAGTAATTTGATCACAATTAGTCATGAAGGTCGGATCCCCTTTACTCATCTTTTTTAAATTCATTTCGTGGGGATTCGTCAGGATTTAAACTACTTCCACCCTTGTAGCCACTTTTGGTTATCTTTTAAATCTCGCCAACTAATTGGATATTGATTTTTTGACATAACAGCCTCGGTAATACATTCAATTACATTGCCATCTTCATCAAATTCCACCTCAACAATAATGAAGTGTTTTTCTTTATTTATAGCAGGTGTTGCGGTCCATTTACTATTCAATAATTTTTTAGGGTTTAGTTTATTCATTGAGTATAACGACTCCTACTCATCTATTTATGCAGCTTATCTAAGGCAACTATACGACCCCAACACCTACTTAGTTCAGATTACTCTGCAACTAGCTTGCCCTTATACATTTGCATTTGGCAATGAAAGTCATATTCACCGGCTTCAAGCGCAGGTAGTTTAACTGTATTGCCATCACCCATTGCCAGCGTTTTACTTATATCAAGCTGTGGAAATACAACGGTTTCGGCGCAGGGCGCGCTGTCTTTTCTATCAAAGGTAAGTACAACTTCTTTGTTAGCTGCCACTTTAATGTGTCCTGGCTTATAAACACCGTTATCAACGACTATCGTTACTTTGTTGTCATCACTTTGTGTTTGCTCTGGTTTGTATAGCCAAAACCAATAAATAATTGCAGCTATTAACAGTGCACCACCTATATTAATTATCAACATAATGTACTCCTTAGCTTAAATTACGATTTATTTGGTTTGAAAAAACGTAAGCGATTAGCGTTACTTACCACTGTAAGCGATGAAAGTGCCATAGCTGCACCTGCAACAACAGGGTTAAGTAGGATGCCAAAAAATGGATACAACACGCCAGCTGCAATCGGAATACCCGCCACGTTATAAATAAAGGCACCAAATAGGTTTTGTTTAATATTTGATATAGTTGCATTACTCACTGCAATTGCATCAGCAAGGCCATGTAACGAACCACGCATTAAGGTAATGTCTGCACTTTCTATTGCAACATCGGTACCTGTGCCAATTGCAAACCCTACATCCGCTTGCGCAAGTGCTGGGGCATCGTTAATACCGTCACCTGTCATACCCACTATTTCACCGTTTGCTTGGCGTTTTGTTACTTCGTTTACTTTATCATCGGGCATTACCTCTGCAATAAAGTCATCAATACCAACTTGCTTAGCAACGGCTTGTGCAGTGGCTTTGTTGTCACCTGTTAGCATAACTAGGTGGATACCTTTATCTTGCAGGCGTTTAATAGCTTCAACTGAATCCTCTTTGATAGGATCCGCTACTGCAATAATAGCGTGGAGCTTATTATTGCTTGCAAAATACATGGGCGTTTTAGCATCACTGGCAAGTGCTTGAGCTTGCTCGGTTGCATCATCAACGGCCACGTTGTATTTATCCATTAGCGCTTTATTGCCAAAAAACAATGTTTGCCCGTCAACACTGCCAGTGACACCTTTACCTGTAATTGCGTTAAAGTCGGCTACTTTACTTAAAGCTAAGCCCTGCTTTTGAGCATATGCCGTAATTGCTTGGGCCAGTGGGTGCTCTGAGCTACTTTCAAGGCTTGCAACAAGTTGCATTACTGTATTTTCATCACTGTTATTAAAGGTAACTACATCGGTAACTTGCGGTGTGCCTTGAGTAATAGTGCCTGTTTTATCTAAAATCATGGTGGTGATTTTAGATGTTGTTTGCAGCGACTCACCATTTCGAATTAATATTCCTGACTCTGCAGCTTTACCAATACCCACCATAACCGACATAGGGGTTGCGAGTCCTAGCGCACAAGGACAAGCAATAATAAGTACGGTGGTAATCGCAACAACGGCATAAGCAATTGATGGCTCAGGTCCGAAGTTTAACCATGCAAGGCCTGCAAGTACTGCAATAATCATGACTGTTGGTACAAATATTCCAGATATAACATCAGCTAAGCGCCCTATTGATGGCTTTGAGTTTTGTGCACGCTTAACCATATTGATAATATTGGCAAGTGTGGTTTCGCTACAAATGTACGTGGCTTTAAATAATAAAGTGCCACTTTTATTAATACTTCCGGCAACGACTTTATCGCCCGTTTTTTTGCGGACGGCCATTGGCTCACCAGTAAGCATTGACTCATCAACCGTACTGCTGCCTTCAATAACATCGCCATCCACAGGGATTTTTTCACCCGGGCGTACGCGTACTTCATCATTTTTTACAACATCACTAATGTCGATGTCTTGCTCTTGCCCATCGCGAATTACGCGTGCAGTTTTTGGTTGCAGGCCAATTAAGCGTTTAATTGCTTGTGAGGTGCGCCCACGTGCTTTTACTTCAAAAGCGAGCCCTAAACTAATTAAACCGATGATCATCGACGATGCTTCAAAATATACGTGCCTTGCAACTTGTGGTAATAAGTTTGGTGCTATTACCACAAACATTGAATACAACCACGCAGTACCTGTACCAAGCGCTATTAATGTATCCATATTAGCAGCATGGTTTTTGAATGCCTGCCATGCACCGTTGTAAAATTGTTTACCTGATATAGCCATAACCACAAGCGTGACTATACCCACTAAAAACCAGGCTATTCGTTGTGTGTCGGTGGTCACACTCATGTCAAAAATAAGCCCGTATATCATTAACGGCGCACCGACCCCTAACGCTAATATCATATTACGCATTAGCTTTTTATAATGTGCCTCATCCGACTTTGCTTTTTCATCAAGTGCATCTTGATCAGACTCATTACTCATTGGCTTAGCTGAATAACCAATGTTTTCGACTGCTTTAATAAGCGTGCTTTCGCGGGCTATACCTTCTACACGTACTGTACGCTGTGCAAAGTTCATTTCCACGTTTTGCGCGCCTTGCACGCTATTAAGGGCTTTTTCAATTTTAGCCACACAACTGCCGCAATTAGCGCCTTCAATAATAAAGTTTTGCGCGGTGTCTTTTGTATTAGTCGTCATTACGCTGCTCCTTATTTGCAGAATCGTTTATTGGATCAACAAAAGATTCTATTAAACTACACACGTCACTGGCATTTGCACCATCGGCTGATGTATCCCATTGATCCAGAGCTGCATGCATCCTGTTTCGTAGTTTTAATGTTTCTTGAAATAGTGCTTCGGTTTCTTCTAGGCGTTTAGTAATGAGTTTTCGCGTTAACGGACAAGGACAATTCCCTTGCTCTGACTCGCCTATAATGTGTTGAATATCTTTGAGTGAAAAACCAAGTTGACGCGCACTAATAATAAACTTTAAACGTTGCTGGTCTTGCTTTGTATATTCTTGATAGCCATTTTCTTCACTGCGTATTGGGTTAAGTAACCCAATACGTGTGTAATGACGAACAGTATCGGCAGTCACGCCCATTAATTTGGCAAGTTGTTTAACATACATAATTTAGCCCCGTGGAATTTCAATAGATCAATAATAAACCTATGTGCAACACACAGGTCAATAGAGAGGAGCATTAAAGCATAATTTAAATTTACTGAAACTGATTTAGCGAAAAAGTGAAAGCGCTCTGGCTAGAGCGCTTAAATAAGAGAGGTAAAAGTATTGAATCTATTGTTCTTTAAAGGTTAAATTTAACCAGCAAATATCAGCAGTCTCTAGTTAGCATGCTCGCGTGAGGCTTTTAGCTCTTCGCTTAGCTTGCCTGCTATATCTTGAATTTTTGGTATAGCATCTTTCATTAAGCTTTGTGACATTTGCATAGACTCTTGCATTACAACAGGCATTTTTTCAAGTATTTTTTGCCCTGTATCTGTTTTATAAAACGCTAACATATCAGCAATTTCTTGCTCACTAAAATGTTTGTCGTACACGCTAATCATCATTGGCTGCATTTTAGCCCAGCTCATTTCGGTTTTTAATACCGTTGTCATGTCGCCGTAGTATTTATCAAAAATAGCCTGTTCAGAAGGTTTAACGCCCATTTGGTCTGACATGCCTTTCATCATACCTTCAACCTGGCCGTACATAGAATCAACCATTGCATCCATGTTCATTACATTAATGAGTTCATCTATTTTTTGCTGCTTAGAATTTTGTTCAGCATACAAACTACTAGAAAAAATCAGTAATGATAAAAGTAGTACCTTACCCATAATAATATCCTTTCATATAAATAATGGACTTATGGTCACATGAATAATTTGTATTGTAAAGGGTACAAGCAATCATTAAAAAGGCCGAGTAAAATAAATTTATTCGGCCTTTTATAAATATATTTTTATGCTAATCGTCTTCTACATTATCTAGGCCTTTAGTGCCTTCTTTGGCTTTTAGCTTATGATGGATAGCAGACTTTATTAACATGTAGCCACTAATCGGTGCCGTAATTAGTAAAAATATAGTAATGAGTATTTCTTTAACACTTAGGCCATGCCCTGAATTTGCAAAATAAACCATAGCAGCAATTAACATACTCGCCATGCCCAACGTGGTTGCTTTAGTTGGTCCATGCAAACGCATAAAAAAGTCAGGTAGTTTAATTAAGCCTATTGAGCCAATTAAAATAAACGTACCACCAAATAACAATAATATTGATACAACCCATTCGCTGATCATGCTTTCACCTTATTCAATTATATCGCCACGTAGTAAATACTTACACACTGCAACTGTACTTATAAAACCGAGCATAGCAATAAGCAGTGCAGCTTCAAAATAAAGCCCTGTATCCATACTAATACTGTATAAAATAATCAGTGCGATGACGTTAATGTACATAGTATCGAGCGCTAAAACACGGTCAGGCACTGACGGACCGATGATCAATCGCCATAAATTAAGTAATAATGATAAGCCAATCATCGAAAAAACAATGAGTAATACAGTATCTAACATTGAAATATCTCCTTTAGTGGAGCTTCGTAGCGTTGTTTTATTTGTTTGATAAGTGCTTGTTCATCTTTAAGATCAAGCACATGTATTAATAAGTAGCGTTGCGTTGGCTCTTCACCCTCAAGTAACGATTCGGCAATTGGGTAAACCTCTGCACTCACAGTACCAGGTGTAAGCGATACACAACTGGCCAATATAGTAATTGGCATATCATGGGTTAAATCTATCGGTACTTTTATAAAGGCCGGACGCAAATTTTTAGATGGCCCAAGTATAAGTAAAGCCACTTGTAAATTTGCTACAACAATATCGTACAGCACAATAAGCAACTGCTTGAGAGCCAAGCCCGGCTTTAAAATTAGCGGCTGAGGCTCGCGAAGCGAAAAACTTAATATCGGGATAAGTATTGCAAAAATAGTCGCTAATACTAAGTGCCCTACCGACACGCTATTATTTAACAATAGCCAAACCATAAACAAAAATAAGCTACGAAATGGCGTTGGTAACCAACGAAAACGGGCTTGTAATCTCATCACATGCCTCCTTTAAGTACAGCATTAATGCCGCCGCTTATGTCATGTAACTGCACAGCAGCACCCAGCATATATTCACTAATGGGCCCGCCAAAAATTACTAATAATGGTGAACACACAAGTAAACCTATAATTACAATTACTTGCAATGGGTTCGCATTTACACACTCAGCATTTTCACTATTTTTACTTTTATGCTCCCAGAACAAGGTTGTGCCAGCGCGCGAAAGCGCTACTAACAACGCAAAACTTGTTACTAAATATACTGGCCAAAATAGTAAAGCTTGCTCACTGTTTAATGTCGCTTTAAGTATCCAAATTTTACCTACAAAGCCTGATAGTGGCGGCATACCAACTACCGTTAAAGCCGCAATAATAAAGCACACACCTAATAAAAATGGCTGTTTAACAGAGCGACCCGCCACAAGCCTATCGCCAACTTTACCGCGCTGGATTGAAACTAAGTCTGCTAGTAAAAATAGAGCGGCACTAACAAGTGTTGAATGCACTAAATAATATAAAAGTGCAGCAGTGGCATTTACATTTTGTAATGCGATTAACGCAACCAACGTACCTACCGATACTAATACTAAGTTAGCCGTTAGTTTACGTAAATCTTGCGCTGCCATAACACCAATGGCCCCCACTATAATGGTGGCAATTGCTAAACCCCAAAGCCAAGGCTGCGCCATATGTTCAAGCGCTCCTGCTTGTTCGCCAAATATCACAGTGTAAACTCTAAGCATGGCGTAAACGCCTACTTTGGTCATAATCGCAAACAATGCAGCAACCACAGGTTTAGCACTTGCATACGTATTTGGAAGCCATAAATGCAGAGGTAATAGTGCGCCCTTTAAAGCAAATACAATGAGCAATAATAAACCACCGGCTTTTGCTAGGTATACATCATCGCCCGAAAGCTGTGATACTTTTTGCGCCATATCTGCAATATTGAGCGTACCAAGTACACCGTACAAAATACCCAAACCGATTAAAAATACGCTTGAGCCAACTAAATTTAATATTACATATTGCAGCGCAGCACGGGTGTTTTGTTTATCACCTGCGTGCATTAACAATGCATATGATGCAATCAGTAATACTTCAAAAAATACAAATAGGTTAAATAAATCGCCAGTTAAAAACGCGCCATTTACACCCAATATTAAAAAGTGAACAAGTGGGTGATAAAAACTGCCTTTTTCATCATCGCCAGCACTACCATATAAAATAGCGCCCAAACCTAAAAGTGAAGTTAACGTAACCAATAAGGTAGACAACATATCGGCTACTAAGACGATTCCAAATGGTGCAGACCAATTACCAATAGCGTAAACGTTAATACCCGTATTATTAATATGTACAAGTAAAAATACACTAATGGCAAAAGTAGCTATTGCCATTACAATTGAAACTAAGCGGCGTATTTTAACGCTTTTACCGCATGGTGGCAGTAATAAAATAACGGCCGTAAGCATAGGTAATAAAATAGGGAGCGAAGCTAAATGTTGGATCATTTTTGCTCCTTGTTATCTGCTGAGGTATTAGGCACATAACCATCAACATGGTCGCTACCTAAATCGGCGCGCCCACGTATTGCCAAAATAACCACGAATGCGGTCATCGCAAAACCAATAACAATAGCTGTAAGCACTAAAGCTTGAGGTAGAGGATCGGCGTATTCTGTACCAGTACCAAGCACTACCGCTTTATTAATAGTAAGACGACCTGCTGAAAACAAAAATAAGTTAACAGCATATGAAATCATAGTAAGCCCAAGTACTACAGGGAACGTACGAGCTCTTAGCAGTAAAAACACACCGCAACTGACCAATACTCCAACGCAAGATGCGTACAATAATTCCATTAAATATTTACCTCTTTTTTCTGGGTATCTGCCGTCATATTACCTAAGCTTGCTAAAATCATTAACGTAGCGCCTACAACCGTTAAGTAGACACCTAGGTCAAATGCAATCGCGCTGGCAAGCTCTGTTTTACCGACAAACGGAATATCAAAGTAGTCAAACCAGGTTGTTAAAAATGGCTTATCAAAGAACCAGCTACCCACACCTGTAAACAGTGAAATACCAATGCCTGAAGCTATGATTTTACGATAATTAACATCAAAACGTTCGTTTATCCATGCCGTACCATGCGCCATATATTGTAAAATAAACGCGATTGACGTTACCAGTCCTGCAATAAAGCCACCACCAGGTAAGTTATGCCCTCGTAAGAAAATATACGCCGACACCAACAACGCAAGCGGTAATAAACTTTGTGAAATACTCGCCAATAATATTGGATGACGTTCTTTAGCCCATGGGCGGCCTTCGCTGTCACTTGCAGGCATAAATAATGGAATTCGAGAAAGTACTTTAAATATACCTAATGCGGCAATGCCTAATACGGTAATTTCTCCAAGCGTATCAAAGCCCCTAAAGTCGACCAAAATAACGTTAACTACGTTAGTACCACCGCCACCAATTTTAGCGTTAGCAATAAAGAAGTCTGAGATTGAATCTAATGGGCGTGTGAGTAACGCGTAACAAATACTTGCTACAACTACACCTAACGTAGAGGCTATTGCTAAATCTCGAAGTACACGTAATGAACTTGATTCTTTTGGCGTATGTTGGGGCAAGAAAAACAATGCCAGCATAAGTAAAATAATAGTAACCACTTCAACGGTTAGCTGCGTAAGCGCTAAATCTGGAGCAGAAAAACGTGTAAATACAACCGACACCATTAACCCCACAATTGAGAGCATTAACAACGATACCATTCGAGAGCGATGCCAAATAACGGTGGCAAGAGCACCAATAATCAATAAGCCTGCACCAATTGCATTGTGCACATCAACAGGCGTAAGTGGCATGCTACCGGCAAGTTGTTGCATTTCAAATAATGGCCAACCTGCACACAGTAATACTACCGCTAACATAATTACAAGGTAGCGCTGCAGCGATCCATTTTCTGTACTGCTTACCTTTGACTGACACCAAGCAATAACGCTTAATATTACACGTTCAAACGTTTTTTTAGCGTTTAGAGGTGGTAACGATGCTTGAAATTGAAATAGATATTTACGATTAACATAAATAAATAAGCCGCCAACAACAGCCATTGCACTCATAAGTAAAGGTAAGTTAAATCCATGCCAAATAGCTAATTCGTAATGTGGCATCTTTTGCCCTAATACAGCTAAGGATGCCGCAGATAAGATGCCATCAATTGCAAAGTGCGGAAACATCCCTACTAATAAACAAATGACAACGAGTATCTCTATTGGTACACGCATATAACGTGGTGGTTCATGAGGTATTCGTGGTAGATTAATTGGATCACCGTTAAAAAACACATCGTGAATAAAGCGTGCGGAATACGCAACCGCAAATGCGCCTGCAACAGTTGCCAGTACTGGTATTAGCCACGACATAGAACCAAGTACTTGCTGATGCAGCGTTTCTGCAAAAAACATTTCTTTAGATAAGAACCCATTAAGTAATGGTACACCCGCCATTGCAGCCGCCGCGACCATCGCAAGCGTTGCAGTGTATGGTAAGTATCGCCACATACCATTTAATTTACGCATATCACGCGTGCCCGTTTCGTGATCAATAATACCGACGGCCATAAATAACGACGCTTTAAACGTGGCATGGTTAATGATGTGGAATATTGCCGCAACAGTTGCAAGCTCAGTATCAAGCCCGAGTAACAGCGTTATTAAACCCAAATGGCTTATTGTTGAATAGGCTAACAAGCCTTTTAAGTCATGTTTGAATAATGCTATATAAGCACCAAACAACAGCGTAGCTAAACCCGTCAACCCAACGAGCAAGAACCACGTATCGGTGCCGGCTAAAGCAGGGTGAAAACGTGCTAACAAAAATATACCGGCTTTTACCATAGTTGCAGAATGTAAATACGCGCTCACTGGCGTAGGTGCAGCCATTGCATGAGGAAGCCAAAAATGAAATGGAAATTGTGCCGATTTAGTAAATGCCCCCAATAGCACCAATACCAATGCTACTTCGTATAAATCGTGAGATTGAATTATTGCTTTACTCGCTAGAATAACATCTAAGTCATAACTACCAACAATATCACTCAATAACATTAAGCCAGCAAGTAATGCTAAACCGCCAGCACCAGTCACAGCAAGCGCCATGCGCGCTCCCTTGCGTGCTTCGGACTTATGCCACCAAAAGCTAATTAATAAAAATGAGCTGATGCTGGTTAATTCCCAAAACAACCACAGTTGAATGACGTTGTTAGACATAACAATACCAAGCATTGCAGTCATAAATAGCATTAAGTAACTATATAACTTGGCCATTGAATCGTTAGCGCTTAGGTAGTAACGCGTGTAGAGGATAACGAGCAAGCCTATGCCTAAAATCATAAACATAAACAATAAACTGAGGCCATCTAACCGCAGAGATAAATCGAGTCCTATTGACGGGATCCAAGCTAATGAATAACGAATGGTTTCGCCCGCTAAAACTGCAGGTGCATGGTATAGAGTAATCCCCAAAGCCGTCAAAGGCGCGAGAGCCGTTAAACTAGTGCTTAAATTGCGGGATAACTTACCTGTGCATGCAGAAATAACACTGCCAATTAAGGATAACAAGGGTATCCAGAGCAAAGTCATAATGTAGGGCCTTTTATAATCATAAGTTTATCAGGGCGTCACTCTTTTAGGATTAAGTGATGCTTTTACTGCCTGTTTTTTAACGACATTAATAGTTATAGTTATACTGAAAAACACTAATTTTGTCTATATAAAGCGGGGTTATATGAATGTTTTCAAAACAAAAACTAACAATTTTTTCAAGCTAAAAAATCAATATAGCATTGTTGACGATTGTTAATTTAATATAGCCTTATTTATAGACGTAAGCTCATCTGAGTGACGGTAGAAGTCCCCCTTAGTCATATCTAAATACTTCAACCAAAGTTCCCTGTATTGCGTTGAGAGCCCTAATTGTTGATACTGCATAATAGACCACTTTTCACTTGGTTTATAAGCAATACCTCCTTGTTGACAACTTTCACTTTTATGCCAACCTTCTGGTGCAGGTTCACCATGTGTAATATATAAATTTGGTGCTACAAACCCACTTCGTGCGCACAACCATGCTTGTTTTGATATAGGCAAAGTATACTCATCCTCAAAACGGTTAAAGTGCATAAGTTCGTGTAAAAATATACTGTAGTTTGCCTGTGAGTTAATAAGCATTTTGCCTTTACTGACATTTGCAGTGCCATGCTTTGGCATCATTACTAAAAAATCATAATTGCTAAGAAGCTCATTTTTAAATCTAGAGGCCTGCCAATCACATTGCGCAGCATTATTGATATTACTTTTACAATTGAGCGCAGTCGCAACATAAACGGGCTTTGAAAAACAAAATATATTTTCGCGTGGCTCTGGCTGCCGATTGTATGTAGTTATAAAGTCACCTAATTTATATAAACCATTTCGGTGATCGCTCATTACAATTACATTAAACATACAGTGCTTTTTAGGCTCATCAATATCCTCTAAAAAAGAAAAACCCAAATTTTGTATAAATTCACGCGGTATATTATTTTCCGCTATAGATAAATGCAACCTGAGGTGATTAAAAACATCCCCTTCTGGTAACTGCTTTATATCGGCTAACAGCTTTAAATCATCCCAACGTGATTGAGCTAATAACTGAACAGCTAACTCTTTACGCTCAATTGCATTTAATTTATTTATTCCTGCCAACCAAAATTGTTTAGCCGTATCACTGTCGTTATTATTTAAAAGTCTTATTGAATAAGCATATTGTGCAGAGGGAATGTGATTTCTAGCCAATATAGCCAGGGAGGTATCTGGTAGTTGCGGTAAATGAACCGCAAAATAATTAGGGAAGCGTCTATAGACTTTTAACACACTGGCCTTTGTGTTCAAAACATGCCAAAAGCCAATCGCGTCAAGGTGATTACCAGAGCCTGTTATTAAAAGGCTACACAGTAATACACCTGCCAACTTTAATGTATTAACTTGCGTCGTCACCAGCCATTAACTCAAGTTCTAAACGTGCATATTTATACTCAATAAACTCATGTACATTAGTTGCTAGAGCTAATCTAAAATAATCAGCGGCTAAGTATTTATCACCAGCAGCCTGATGCAATTTAGCTAAGTAAAAATAAGCTTCACATAAACGCTGAGCATATTCTTGTTCCGACTTAACCCCCTCACTAATGCCAGATAAAAAAGCATGCTCGCTCATATCACCTGCAAAAAGCGAAATTAGTTGAAACGCCCATTGTGAATCGTCAAGTGCTGTTGCATTCGTTTTAAGTTCAACAAGAGCTTGCTCCTTATTTACCTTAGCATCTGCTAAATAAACCCATAATACACGATAAGGGTCATTTGGAGAGCGAGCTAAAAATGCACTAAAATCGGTTTTAGCAATACCAGACCTATCACCATAATAAAGTGCAATACCTCGATTTAAATAAGCATATTCATGATCTTCATCAAGCTCAAGGGCCGAATCGAAAAATTCATAGGCTTTTTCATATTGTTGCATTAGCGTATGTTGAATACCCAAAAAATTATATACTTCAGCTAAATCAGGCTTAAGTTTTACAGCGCGGTTAAAATCAATACGCGACAGCGTAGTCATGCCTAAGCTATCAAATAACACACCACGGTCATAATATAACTTCGCTTGTTGATCAGGGCTTAAATCTGCTCTATTCAATAACTCTGAGTAGCGTGCAATAGCAATTTCACTTCTAAAGTCAGAGGCCAAAGGTGCAGTAAATGGCACATTAACAATCGGGGTTGGTTCTGATTCTGTTGTAGTTTGGCAAGCGCTTAAAGACAAAATAGCGAAAGATGCCAAAGCTAAATGTTTGAGTATCATTAAAATCCTTAATACCAAGATAGGTAGCAATATGACAGACGATGTCTCAATAGGTTCATAGCAATTGATGAACTATTATTGCTCTAGGTAAACTGCTCAGTAATTAGGTAAAATTATGTTGTGAGTTTGTCACTTTTAAATTTGAACACTATTTATGAGTAATTTAGCTTCCTTGAATAATCTTTGTTTAAATTTAATTAGCCTCATTAAAGCATAAAAAAAGGGGCTAAACAGCCCCTCTTTTATATTATCCAGTAAATATCTGGATGAAGTATTAGCAATTACGCGTCAGTTGGCGCGTCAGCTGCAGGTGCTGCTGATTCCATTGCTTCTTTAATACTTAGACGTACACGGCCTTGGCGATCTACTTCTAGTACTTTAACTTTAACTTCTTGACCTTCAGAAAGGTGATCAGCCACGTTATTAACGCGCTCAGTACTAATTTGAGAAATATGTACTAGACCATCTTTACCAGGAAGAATGTTTACAAACGCACCGAAGTCTACGATACGTACAACTTTACCTTCGTAGATAGTACCTACTTCAAGTTCAGCTGTTAATTGCTCAATACGGCTAATCGCATTAGCTGCACTTTCGCCATCTGTAGCGGCAATTTTAATTGTACCGTCGTCACCGATTTCAATCGTTGTGCCAGTTTCTTCAGTAAGCTGACGAATAGTTGCGCCACCTTTACCAATAACTTCAGCGATTTTCTTCTGTGGGATTTTCATTGTGTATATGCGAGGAGCAAACATTGATAGCTCTTCAGAAGGAGCAGAAATCGCTTCATCCATCACTTCTAAGATATGTAAACGAGCAGCTTTTGCTTGTTTAAGCGCAATTTGCATGATTTCTTGAGTGATACCTTCGATTTTGATATCCATTTGAAGTGCAGTAATACCCGCAGCAGTACCGGCAACTTTAAAGTCCATGTCACCTAAGTGATCTTCATCACCTAAAATGTCAGAAAGAACAACGAATTTATCGTCTTCTTTAACTAGACCCATCGCAATACCGGCAACAGATGCTTTAATTGGTACACCCGCGTTCATAAGTGCTAGAGAAGTACCACAAACAGACGCCATTGAAGAAGAACCGTTTGATTCAGTGATTTCAGATACTACACGGATTGAGTAAGGGAACTCAGTAAGTGTAGGCATTACAGCTGAAATACCACGCTTAGCAAGGTTACCATGGCCGATTTCACGACGCTTAGGAGAACCAACAAAACCAGTTTCACCTACACAAAATGGAGGGAAGTTATAGTTAAGCATAAAGTGGTTTTTATGAGTACCCGTTAAATCGTCGATTAACTGTGAATCACGTTCTGTACCAAGTGTCGCTGTTACTAACGCCTGAGTTTCGCCACGAGTAAAGATAGCAGAACCGTGAGTACGCGGTAATACGCCTGTCATTACGTCTAGTGCACGAATCATATCTGGTTCACGACCATCGATACGTTTTTCGCCAGCAGCGATACGGCCACGAACGATTTTCTTCTCAAGTGAACCGAAGATTTTGCCAATTTCTTGCTTGTCTAAAGACTCGCCTTCAGCAAGTTCAGCTGTTAATACTGCAACAACTTCATCCTTCGCTTCGCCAAGTGCTTCTTTACGCGCTACTTTATCAGTGATTAAGTAAGCTGCGCCTACCTTATCAGCAGCGATAGTTGCTACTTTATCTTCAAGTGCAACATTTTTCTCAGGTGCAGTCCAATCCCAAGTAGGCTTGCCTGCTTGCGCTTTAAATTCTTCGATTGCAGTGATGATCGCTTGAGATTGCTCATGACCATATACAACAGCACCAAGCATTACGTCTTCAGCAAGTACGTTAGCTTCTGATTCAACCATAAGTACCGCTTTATCAGTACCGGCTACCACTAAATCAAGTTGGCTTTCTTCAAGCTCTTTTAATGTAGGGTTAAGTACGTATTCGCCATTGATGTAACCAACGCGAGCTGCACCAATTGGGCCACTGAACGGGATACCAGAGATAGCAAGTGCTGCTGAAGTACCAATCATCGCAACCATATCTGGTTGGATTTCAGGGTTAACAGAAACAACAGTTGCAATAACTTGTACTTCGTTTACAAAACCGCTTGGGAAAAGTGGACGAATTGGACGGTCAATAAGACGTGCAATAAGTGTTTCGCCATCGTTAGGACGACCTTCACGCTTTAAGAAACCACCTGGGATACGACCAGCAGCGTACATACGCTCTTGGTAGTTTACCGTTAATGGGAAAAAGTCTTGACCTGGTTGTGCTTCACGCTTACCTACAACAGTTACTAAAACTGAAGTATCGCCAATGCTTACTAGTACTGCGCCGTCTGCTTGACGAGCGATTGCACCAGTTTCTAGTGTCACTGTGTGTTGACCTAGTTGAAATTCTTTAATAATTGCTTGCACTTAAAATATTCCTTAAATGTATTCTAATAAGTTGTCATCAAAGTACCAATTACAGTACATAATTGTATTCAGTTGGAAATCAATTAAGTACTACAATTGGCAATGATGTGGATAAGCGTAGATAAACCTTTTTATCTACGCGCATAGTATATACCAAAGCTACTTCAAAATGCGAGTCTAGGGTGTGTTGTTCTTTGCGGATTGAAATTTGTTCAATCTAACTACTCGATTTCAGCTGGGCTTATTTAGCGGTTAAATACAATAGCTCTTGGTAAGCTATGAAATGGGGGTTTTATATTGCAATTCAATAGGTTTAAGAATTTTCTTAATTTAAAAACACAAATTTCAGGCACAAAAAAAGGAGCTAAAAGCTCCTTTTTCTATAATCTAGTTCTTAGCGACGTAGGCCAAGTTCTTTGATTAGTGCAGTATAACTAGTGATATCTTTACCTTTAAGGTAATCAAGTAGTTTACGGCGAGTGCTTACTTTACGAAGCAGACCACGACGTGAGTGGAAGTCATGCTTGTGATCAGCAAAGTGACCTTGAAGCTTGTTGATATCATAAGTAAGTAATGCTACTTGTACTTCTGATGAACCTGTATCGCCTTCTGCACGTGCAAATTTAGCAATGATATCGATTTTTTCTTGATTGCTTAGTGACATAGTAACTCCAAAAATTAAATTTAAAAGGTGTCTTAGCCGATCACTAATTCAGCCAAAACGATTAAGCGGGCGTATTCTACCAACTGTGGGAATAACTACAAGTTAATTATCCCCATCTACAACTAATAAGCCACTACTGGGCACATTAGTTGCTTATTCCGGCTTTACGTAATCATCTTGCTGGCTAGCAAGACCACGTTTAACCTTTAAATGTCCATTTGAGTTGCGCTCACCAGTACCAACAAATATATTATCCGCAACAACTTTAATTGCACCATCAGGTAAAGCGATTGGTAATTCTACAGCTTGCCCGTGACTAAAAATTCCCCCTTGTTCTTTTGTGATTTCAACAACGGGTAAATCAGTTAAAGCAGTGTCTATAGGTAATAACAACGAGTCTAAATAAGTCGAAGGCGCAAGCTCTTCTTCTTTCGCTTTAGCAAGTAATGCTTCAATTTCATCAAGCGATACCATTTTATCTGCCGGATACTGACCAACAGCGGTTCTGTGGAGCATAATAACGTGTGCACCGCAGCCTAGGTTTTCGCCTAAATCGTCAACGATTGTACGAATGTACGTCCCTTTAGATACATGAGCCGTCATTTGTAATACGTTGTTTTGTTCATCAAATTCGTCAAACGATAAGCTAAACACGTTTATTTTTCTGCATTTGCGAGGTACTTCAATACCTTCGCGAGCGTACTTATATAACGGTCTACCTTGATACTTAAGTGCCGAGTACATTGACGGATATTGATCAGACTCACCAACAAAAGCAGCAATTTCTTTTCTTAGCTGTTCACGCGTTACGTTCACATCTTTAGTGCTAACAATTTCGCCATCAGAATCTGATGTTGTTGTACGCTCACCCAGTTGTGCACGAACGATATAGGTTTTATCTGTATCGAGTAAAAACTGCGTAAACTTAGTCGCTTCACCAAAACAAATTGGCAGCATACCTGTAGCAAGTGGATCTAAAGCACCTGTGTGCCCAGCTTTTTGCGCAAAATAAACACCTTTTGCTTGCTGCAGAGCTTTATTTGATGAAATGCCTTGCGGTTTGTTTAACAACAAAATACCGTCAACTGCACGGCCTTTACTGCGCTTTGCCATCTGTATCAGTGCCTTCTTCGCTATCTGTATCGTCTACGTGCTCAGTACTTTCTTCGCTATCTAAAACTTCATCAGCATCAACACTTTCTACGTCTTCATCAACATGCTTTGCGTTATCTTCGCGGATAATAGAATCCACTAAATTAGAAATACGCATACCTTCCATTAATGAGTTATCAACAACAAACTTTAACTCAGGCATTATACGTGCACGAATACGCTTACCAAGTAACGAGCGAATATAACCCGTTGCTTCATTTAGTACTTTTGCGCTTTGCTTTGCTGCATCTTCATCTTGTGTGTTAAACACAGTAATGAAAATTTTGGCATAAGATAAATCGCGCGATACTTCTACCGCTGACACTGTCACCATACCTAAGCGTGGATCTTTAATTTCGCGTTGTAAAATTACAGCAATTTCTTTTTGGATTTGCTGTGCAACACGATCAGTGCGAGAAAATTCTCTCATTATACTTGTCCTAAAATAATAACTTATTGAAATTAAATAATAAGTTAACTAAATAATGGATATGCAAATGGGGGCTAAGCCCCCATTTAAAATCTTAGCGTAGAGCGTGTAGAACGCCCGGGCGTTAACCTTAAGCGTTCAATACACCCTAGTAACAATTATAGAGTACGTTGTACTTCAACTGTTTCAAATACTTCGATTTGGTCACCAACACGTACGTCATTGTAATTCTTAACGCCGATACCACATTCCATGCCGTTACGAACATCAGCAACATCGTCTTTAAAGCGACGAAGTGACTCAAGCTCACCTTCATAGATAACCACGTTTTCACGTAGTACACGGATTGGAGCGCTACGTTTGATAACACCTTCAGTAACCATACAACCAGCAATTGCGCCAATTTTTGGAGACTTAAATACGTCACGAACTTGAGCAAGACCAATGATTTCTTGTTTAAACTCTGGCGCTAGCATACCTGACATGGCTTGCTTAACTTCTTCGATTAAGGCATAAATTACGCTGTAATAACGAAGGTCTAAGTTTTCAGTATCAATCACTTTACGAGCAGAAGCATCAGCACGAACGTTAAAGCCAACTACAATTGCGTTAGACGCTGCAGCTAGGGTTGCATCAGTCTCAGTAATACCACCAACACCTGAACCAACAATCTTCACTTTTACTTCATCAGTAGAAAGTTTAGTTAGTGAATCAGAGATTGCTTCGATAGAACCTTGAACGTCTGCTTTAAGTACCACGTTAACTTCAGAAACATCGCCTTCAGTCATGTTAGTAAACATGTTTTCAAGCTTAGCTTTTTGCTGACGTGCTAGCTTAACATCGCGGAACTTACCTTGACGGTATAAAGCAACTTCACGCGCTTTACGCTCATCTTTAACAACAGTCGCTTCGTCGCCCGCAGCTGGAATACCAGAAAGACCTAAAATCTCAACTGGAATAGATGGACCAGCAGATTTAATGTCTTTACCGTTTTCATCGCGCATTGCACGAACACGGCCATACTCAAGACCACATAATACAATGTCACCTTGGTTAAGCGTACCAGATTGAACAAGTACTGATGCTACTGGACCACGGCCTTTATCAAGACGAGATTCAATAACAACACCTGCAGCCATACCTTCAGTAGGTGCAGTTAATTCTAAAAGCTCAGATTGCATAAGCACAGCTTCAAGAAGGTCGTCAATACCTAAACCAGTTTTAGCTGAGATATGAACATACTGCGTATCGCCGCCCCACTCTTCTGGAATAACGTCAAGTACAGCTAGTTCGTTTTTAACGCGATCTGGATCTGCGCCTTCTTTATCCATTTTGTTTACAGCAATGATTAAAGGAACGCCAGCTGCACGTGCGTGCTGTACCGCTTCTTTAGTCTGTGGCATAACGCCATCATCTGCTGCAACCACTAGGATTACGATATCTGTCGCTTTAGCACCACGAGCACGCATTGATGTAAATGCAGCATGTCCTGGTGTATCTAGGAACGTGATCATATTGCCGTTTACATCAACATGGTATGCACCAATATGCTGTGTAATACCACCGGCTTCGCCTGAAGCAACTTTTGCAGAGCGAATATAATCAAGAGTCGATGTTTTACCGTGGTCAACGTGACCCATAACAGTTACTACTGGAGCACGTGGCTCTGACTTACCATCTTCATGGCGGTCATTAAGTACTGTTTGCTCTAATTCGTTTTCTTTAACAATGATAACCTTGTGACCCATTTCTTCTGCAACTAATTGTGCAGCTTCTTGGTCAATCACTTGGTTAATGGTAACCATGTCACCCATTTTCATCATTGTTTTTACAACTTCAGCGCCTTTAACAGCCATGCGTGATGCAAGCTCAGCTACTGTAATTGTTTCGCTAATACGCACTTCATTTTTAACATCAACAGTTGGTTTTTGGAAACCATGCTGCAGCGATGCTGGTGCTTTTAACTTAGACTTGTTACGGCCTCTTGACGCTGCAAATTTATCTTTTGCTGGCGCTTTTTTCTTTTTCTTAGCACGGCGTGTACCTTGCTCATCACGAGCATCGGCAACATCTTCTGCTTCACGTGCGTAAGTAGAAGTCGTAAGATGGTGATCCGCTGTTTCTTCGCGTTTCTTACGCTCTTCTTCTTCTTTCTTCCAGCGTGCCGAGTTTTCTTCAGCTAGCTTTCTTGCTTCTTCTGCTTGACGTTTCGCTTCTTCTTCAGCTTTCTTCAATGCGGCCTCTTCTGCTTCTTTTTGCAGACGCTCAGCTTCTATGCGATCTTTCTCAGACTTAGCACTTTGCTCTGGGGTCATCTGCTTTTGTTTCGCTTTACGCTCTGCATCTGCTTTGCGTTTAGCTTCTTCTTTGGCTTTACGGTCAGCGTCTTCTTTCGCTTTGCGCTCTGCCTCTTGTTTCGCTTTTAATTCTGCGGCTTCTTGCTCAGCTTTTTGCTGCTCTTCAAGACGTACTTTTTCTTCAGCGGCTAGGCGTGCTTGCTCTTGTTCTTGTTCCATTGCGCTTTTTTTCACGTACGTACGTGTTTTGCGAACTTCAACTTGAACAGCTTTAGCTTTACCCGTAGAGCCAGTCACACTTAATGTGCTTTTGCTCTTACGTTGTAAAGTCATACGCGCTGGACCATCTGAACCTGTACCGCCATGATGCTTGCTTAAATGATCAAGTAACGTTGCTTTTTCAGCTTCGGTTACATTATCAGTTGCTTGCTTAGTGATACCTGCTTGTGAAAACTGCTGTAGCAATTTATCAACAGTTGTACCTATATCGCCGGCTAGTTTTTCAACATTTACTTCTGCCATAGTGTGTAATACCTCCGTTAATAAATTACTCGTCTGCAAACCAACAAATGTTTCGTGCAGCCATAATTAGTTCACCCGCTTTTTCAGATGAAAGTTCTGTAATATCAACTAATTCGTCAATACCTTGCTCTGCCAAGTCTTCAAGTGTAACAACACCCTTGCTTGCCATAACAAATGCTAAGTGACGCTCTAAGCCTTCAAGCGCAAGTAAGTCTTCAGCAGGCTCTGCGCCTTCTAAGCTTTCTTCCGTTTTAAGTGCTTTAGTTGTTAATGCATCTTTTGCACGTGAGCGCAGCAGATCAACTGTTTCTTCGTCTAAGCCATCAATTTCTAAAAATTCAGATGCTGGTACGTACGCTACTTCTTCAAGTGTCGAGAAACCTTCATTTATAAGTAATGAGGCAAACTCATCATCAATTTCTAAATTTTCAGTGAATAAGTTAAGCAACTTATCTGATTCAGCTTCATTTTTAGTACGCATGTCTTCAACAGTCATTACGTTTAGTTCCCAACCTGTTAGTTGGCTTGCTAAACGAACATTTTGACCATTACGACCAATCGCTTGCGCTAGGTTATCTGCATCAACTGCAATATCCATTGAGTGAGTGTCTTCATCCATTACGATTGAAGCAACTTCTGCAGGTGACATTGCATTAATAACAAACTGCGCTGGATTATCGTCATAAAGAACGATATCAACACGCTCGCCGCCAAGTTCTGACGATACAGCCTGAACACGTGCGCCACGCATACCAACACATGCACCAATTGGGTCAATGCGTTTGTCGTTAGATTTAACTGCAATTTTAGCGCGAGAACCTGGATCACGCGCAGCTGCACGTAACTCAATCATTTCTTCGCCAATTTCTGGCACCTCAATGCGGAATAGCTCCATTAGCATTTCAGGCTTAGAACGCGTTACAAATAATTGTGCGCCGCGAGCTTCGGGCTTAACTTCGTATAAAAGACCACGGATACGGTCACCCGGGCGGAAGTTTTCACGTGGAAGCATATCATCACGGTAGATAACAGCTTCAGCGTTATTGCCTAAATCAAGAACGATAGAATCACGTGTTGCTTTTTTAACAACACCGGTTACTAACTCACCAACTTGATCTTTGTATGCATCGACTACTAAAGCACGCTCAGCTTCACGTACTTTTTGTACGATTACTTGCTTAGCCATTTGTGTAGTTATACGGTCAAATTTAATTGAATCTATTTGCTCTTCAACGTAATCGCCCATCTGCAAATCAGGTTCTTCAACCTGCGCAGCTTCTAACGTAATTTCGCTGTATGGGTTCTCTAAAGAACCATCTTCTAATACTGCTGCAATCTGCCAACGACGGAACGTATCGTAATCGCCGGTCTTACGGTCAATTGCTACACGTACTTCAATTTCGCCATCATGCTTTTTCTTTGTCGCTGTCGCTAATGCGAACTCTAAAGCTTCAAAAATCTTTTCTTTTGGAACCGCTTTCTCATTGGAAACGGCTTCAGCAACCAATAATATCTCTTTTGCCATGGGTAATGCCTCGCTTGCCCTATTCCTTCGCACTCGAATTTAAAACTTAGCGATTAAATTCGCACGTTCGATGTTACTAAGCATGATTAGATGCTCTGCACCATCACTAGATAGTGTGATCATATCGCTGCTAACTGCTACTAAGTCGCCCTTAAAATTACGGCGACCATCCTGTGGAAGTTTAGTACGCACGCGTACTTCCTCTCCTTGCGCCTGCTCGTAATGATCTTGTTTGAATAATAGACGATCAACACCAGGAGACGATACTTCCAAATCATATTCATTTGTAATTGGGTCTTCGACGTCTAAAATCGCACTAATTTGGCGACTTGCATCCGCACAGTTATCAACTGAGATCCCATCCTCATGAGCAATATACACTCTTAAGGTAGAATGGCGACCCGCTTGTACAAACTCAAGACCATGTAATTCAAAGCCTAACATTTCTACCGCTGGCGATAACATGGTTACTAAATCTTGTTCAAGTTTTGTCACGAAAATCCTCCATACAAACAAAAAAAGGGCTTATAGCCCTAAAATACTGAGTTTAAGTTTTGATTTGATGACAAAAGCCATAAATCGAAAGGTGCAGATACAACAACGCCCCGAACCAAGCGGGGCGTCACACCAATAAAGCATAAAACTGTGTGGCCGAGGGCCGAGCTTGGTTGCGAGTCAGTAACTGACCAAATTAAACTACATTAGCCTAAACGCAAAACGCGCATTACTTAGAATGCGCGATATAAATTAATAAGCTTACACTTATTAGTAGAATTGGTTGCGGGAGCCGGATTTGAACCGACGACCTTCGGGTTATGAGCCCGACGAGCTACCAGACTGCTCCATCCCGCGCCAATAGATATTAAATCTTAATTTAATATCGCTGTTAGCGGTTATACAACACACTAAACAATGGCGGCTATTATAAGGATGTGCGGGATAATTAGCAACCATAATAACTAATAAGTTTATAAAATTTGCAATTCGTCAAGTTGTTAATTTAATGTATTACAAATTAACATTTGTTGTAATAACCTTTAGGGCCTCATTATCTTGCGAGCCTAAATTTAAAGCACCCGTTTAGCTTCTACACAAGGCTGTGTCGATCATGTGTGGTTATTCCTCACAAATAAGCGATAGCACAGCATAAATGCCAAACATACGCTGTCCTCAGGTAAAACAGATTTAATCCTCAAAGATCAATAACCCCAATCGTAGCATTGAAGTAAATATTAAACAGCCATCCCAATGAATAGATAATCAATCTCATTAACAAAAACAAAATAAATAAAATCAGTGACTTATTAATTAAACCCTCTATTTAAGCCAATAAACCCGTGCGGTTTCAACTTCTCTAGCTATAATAAAAGCAACGAAAGCAATAACAATCACAATCACACTTAATGCAAAGAGGCATTTAATGAACACAAACCAATCAGTATTATTAAAAAGCCTACAGATTGTTAAGCCGAATTTCCATGCTTTTACAGCACGCTTTCATCGTAAATTAGCAGAATCAGGTATTGTAATGAATTACCCAACTGCAAATCAATTCAACGAAAAAAGTTATACGTTTTACTGCGTGCTAGAGCGCATAATTAAACATTTAGATAATCCATCTTCTGTCACTCCTTTTTTAACACATTATTTAGAACACCTAAATAAACGTAATATTCAGCAAACTGATATTAAAATATTGTGTGATATTTTTTACGCTACTTTAGAAGCTCATCTTGGTCAGCATTTTTGCTTACAAAGCCAAACCGCATGGCAAGAATTTCTAACCTTTTTTGAAAACTGCACTAACAGTTCACTTTTCAATATAAGTAACGTTATTTCACTTCAACAACGAATAAGCAAAACAAAAAATAATACCAATTAGAACATGTATTTATTGCTCATTCTTTTATAACAAACGCGCTTATATATAAGTAGGTATTGAAATACATATAAGCTAAGCATAACAACACTCAAGTTTATAATGAGCCGGTTAAGCTTCATTAAGTAGTAAAAAACAGCCCCTTATAAAACCAGCAAAGCTCAATACCTTTTTAGAATTAGCTCATCGAGCATTAAAAACACCAGCTATTGTAAAACTCCACGCATAATTAAGCGGTACTACAACACCTTTAAAAGATCGTTTTACGACACTTTGGCGTACTAAATATATTTGGCTCTAAGTATGAAACACTATAAAACACTCAGGCTTATTTTGGGCGACCAACTAAACCCATCGCATTCTTGGTTTAAACAAAAAGATAATGAAACCCTTTATATTATTGCTGAACTTGCACAAGAAACTCATTATGTTAAACACCATATCCAAAAATTATGTGCTTTTTTCCATGCTATGGAAAACTTTGCTTCAGCGTTAAGCCAGGCTGGTTTTAATGTATTGCATTTAACCTTAGATGAGACTTGTAACGACAACAATTTACCCGATTTGCTTAACCGTATTGCAAAACAATATCAGTGCTCGGCAATAGAGTATCAATACCCTGATGAATTTAGACTTCACTCGCAATTAGAACAATTTAAAAAAACGCATATGCTAAGTGTGAGGGCTGTGGATAGCGAACATTTTTTGTTCCCCTTTTCACAAATTAAAAAACGCTTTGTAAAAAATAAACATGTAACGATGGAGCATTTTTATCGCGATATGCGCAAGCAGTTTGATATTTTAATGGACTCCGGTAAGCCTGAAGGAGGTAAATGGAATTTTGATAGTAACAACAGAAATAAATTTTCTAAGAACGACATACACGACATCCCCTCTCCAAAGCTATTTACTAATGATGTAAAGTCAATTATATCTCGCTTAAACAAACATAAAGTCGCTTATTTTGGCAGTATAGATAATCAACTCTCTTGGCCAACAACGCGAAAGCAAGCAATTAGTAGCCTTGATTACTTTTGTGAATATTTGCTCGTTAATTTTGGCAAATTTCAAGATGCTATGACTGACCAGAGTAAGCATAATACTAGCCTTTACCATAGCCGTTTATCATTTGCTTTAAATACAAAAATACTACACCCGCTTTATGTAATTAAACGCGTAATTACTGAATATAAACAAAGACCCAGCGAAATATCCATTTCACAAGTCGAAGGTTTTATAAGGCAAATACTGGGTTGGAGAGAATACGTACGCGCCATCTATTGGGTTAACATGCCCGACTACGCAACTAAAAATCAACTACAAGCCAATAATAAGATGCCATCCTATTTTTGGACTGGCTCTACTAAAATGAATTGTTTAAGCCACGCACTTACACAAAGTTTAGAAACCTCATACGCGCATCATATTCAGCGCTTAATGATTATTGGAAACTTTTGTATGCTCACGGGAATTAATCCTGATGACGTAGATAATTGGTATTTAGGTGTCTATATAGATGCAATCGAGTGGGTAGAAATGCCTAATACTCGAGGAATGAGCCAATTTGCCGATGATGGCATTATTGCTACAAAACCCTACGCAGCAAGCGGAAACTATATTAATAAAATGAGCGATTATTGCAAGCGTTGCCAATACGATGTTAAACAAAAAGTGGGAGAAAAAGCATGCCCCCTTAATAGTCTGTACTGGAACTTTATGCACACCCACCGCAGTAAATTAGAGAAAAACCCGCGTATAGGCATGGTTTATAAAAACTGGGACCGACAAACCGAAGAGCAAAAAACAGTGCTATTAAAACAAGCTGCTGCGCATTTAATTGATTTAGAAAGTTTGTGATATATAAAACAGGTAAAATTGTTAATTAAATGTTTAATTCTTCTGTCATTGTAATGTAATAGCGCTATCTTTTAATAGCGTTAATTTTTAAATACAGCAATGAGATAAAAATGAAAAAAATATTAACGTCGGCAATTATATTACTTACAAGTATCAACCAAGCACACGCATTTAGCCAAGAAACCCATAAGCGGATTGTTATTGACGCTGTAAGTTATATGGAGCAAAACCCACAATCAACGCAATATGCAGCACTGTCGCAATATGCTTTACAAAATAAAATGTCAGTCTCACAACTGGCTGAGCTACTAGGGCAAGCAGCCTATGATGTTGATGATTTTGAAGATACTTTTTTATGTGGTGCCATTACAGGCTCTTGTGTCCAAGCTCCTCTTTGGGGCGCGGCTGAAAGCATTGTAAAATATACTAGCTATTGGCACTTTCAAAACCATACGCAAGGCGCTGATCAGCATGGTAATGATTTTGGCGGCTATAACTACGACAAACTCACTGTATGGGGCACCATTGATAGCTTAGCTGCGGCTTGGTTAAAAGGGGACTATTTAGATGATGGAAAGGGAAGAGAAACGGGCTGGTTTAATGCTGACTCTTCAAAATATAATAGTTATGACATTACCGAAGCTCATTACCGAATTGATAGTCAATCAAACTATAGTATGTATAATGATTTTGAAAAAATCCCTTTTCAACCAATCGATAACTTAGGCCAATACTGGTTTCAAAGCTATTTAGACAGTGGTAATCCACAGGTACTGGGCTTTGTATTTCATACAACTGATTTACTTCAGCCGCATCACACATGGACAACTTCAGATTTAAATCACTCTAGCTGGGAAGGCTGGATAAAGGATTATTATGATCAAGAACAACTCAATGATCCTAGCTTAATACGTCAAGCAATAAATACCTTTTCACCGTTAGATAAAGCCTCAACGGATGTACGTCCATTGCTAACCCAAGGCGGCTCTTTTTCGTACGCTCAAGGAGGTATTGTGCTTAATTCGGAAGATCATTACGACCGTGTTGATACCGCAAAACAAGTTATCCCTCATGCTATTGCAATGGTTGTACATTTATTAAATCATGCCATGGTTGCCCGCTAATGAGGTATTTAGTCTACCTATGTGTAGTAATGTTTGGGCTGCTTTACAGCAGCCAAGCATTTACGAGTGTTGAAAAGTACACACCCGCTGAAATACAGTTGATGCATCAAATATATCAACAGCAAAATAGTGACATTAGTCTTTCGCAAACACGTTATCGTTTATACGAGAACCAATTTTTACTAAGTGAAGCAAAACGCCTAATGCCCAACAAGGTAGCGCGTTTGTCTGATGTCGGTTTTACCACCGGTTACCATGTAGAGCGCTACCTAAATAACCTTTTTATAAATCAACTACATTTACCACCGAGCATCGAAGCTTCTAATAATGTTAAACATTTTACGGCCAGCTGGCTTACAAACACATTAGGTGAATATCCTGCGAATGGACAATATTCTGAAACGCAAAAAAACACATTAATTTTAGTAAAACTTGAAAATTTTGCGTTTCCTGCAATGTCTGTTTATGACTTCATTAAACCACTTTCTATGCAAATACGGTTTAGATTGCATCAAGGCGATAACCAGTTATTTCATACAGAAATAGCTAAAAAGCATCAATATTTTATAAATTTAAAAAAAGCGACCAACGCGTTTAAAGCAAAAGGTATCAACATTGATAATTTAATAAGCATTGCTCAAGGTGACATCTTGCGCCCTTCGATTCAAAGCTGGCTTGGCGTAAAAGACATGATGCATGGACAAAGCCCGATACTCGAACAATTAGAAAAACAAGTTTCCGAACAACAAATAAATCAGTATTACCAAAAGAATAAAAGTCGCTTCAAATATTTATACCAAATAACAGCCCAAGGTGCTGAATTTAAAAACAGAAATGACGCGGTTAAATTTAAAAGTGAAGTGGCAAAGAGTACTTTCAAAGTTGCTTTAAAAGCGGCTAATATGAATGATATTTATAGTAAATTTAATAATAATATCAATCGAGAGCATAAAAAAGAGTGGGTAGTACAACTTGCATTTACTCAAAATGAGAATGAGCTTTCTGAAGTCATTCGTTCGCCAACGGGATTATGGGTTGTGGTGTTAACTAGTGACTATGAATATAAATATTTTGCAGCAACGGGCCAAACAGTTCGCTATCAAGCGATTAAGTCTGTGGCGTTACAAAATGCGCATCAGCAATACCAGCAAAAGTGGGCTGCGTGGCACACACAAAATGAGATTAAGTTATGAAAATAAAGCTCTCGGCACTCATTATAATGTCTTTAGGCATCACCCTCATATACTACTTATCTGGCTCCACCGAGCAGAAAAAAATGGCACTAGCGACTAAACAACCAACAGATGAGCGTCCTACAATAAAGCAAACAGTAAACACCGTAAAAAAAATTGAAGATGTACATTCTTCAAATATTAAAAAAAGTACCTTGAATGAGTATGCTCAACTGGCAATTACCGAACCGAATTACTTACCCCCACTAAATAAAAGTAAACTAAGCAGTGTTCAATACAAAGGGGATTTAGACGACCATAAAGCCTACGAACAATTTCAACAAGAGAAGCGGCGCGCACTAGAAAGTAGCTTTGTAAGTGCTGTTAATAGCAAAGTAGCAACGCTAGAAAACTTACTTGCTAAAGGGCGTAAACAAGGAATGAAGCAAGAGCAGCTTCAAGAAGCGATTGATAAAATTGCTCTGCTGAAAAAAACACAAAAGCACTTAATTAACCTGAACTCTGGTCAAGAGATTTACTAACGTATTGAATAATAGTGATATTTAAATTTATTTTCTCTAGCCAACGATTTTCAGTGAAAACAAGGCGAATTTACTGCAATAGCTAGCCTATTGTCAGTAAATTCAACGTAGTTAGCACTGAAAATAGCTGCTTGAGATAGATTTATTATCCAGAGTTCAGGTTAATTAGCCAAGATTAAGAGAACGTTCTAGATTCAAGACCATTTAAAACTCTATTGCATAAAAAAGCCGTCTCAAGCGAGACGGCTAAACAATCAGGGGAAACTAAGGTTAAACAGGGTTTATTTGTCTTCGATTAGATGACCTTGCCCTATCTGGATTTTACGAGGTTTAAGTGCTTCTGGGATTTCACGCTGAAGCTCTATGCTCAATAAGCCGTTAGCTAAATCTGCACCAAGTACTTTTACATGATCGCCAAGCTGAAATTTACGCTCAAAGTTACGCTCCGCTATGCCTTGATGAATAAACTTACGTTCATTATTCTCATCTTTATTAGCCTTAGTACCGGCGACTTTCAACGTGTTGTTTTCTGACTCAATGGTCAACTCGTTATCACTAAAACCAGCAACGGCCATAGTAATTCTATATTTGTCTTTATCGAGCGCTTCAATGTTATAAGGAGGAAAACTTGGCTGCTTGTCTGTACTTGCTGCCGCATCCATAAGTGATGCTAAATGTTCGAAGCCGATAAATGAACGATAAAGTGGTGATAAATCTACTGTACGCATAATAATATCCTCATATTTAAGCGATATTTTGCATGTGCTTTTCTATTGAACAAGCTCAAGCAAAGTATAATTAATAATATAAATTTCAATTTTTTAAGTTTAATTTAGGACCCATCAGGCGTCCTATTTAACTATATATGGACGGTAAAATTGTTTTCAAGTAAATTTATTAAAAAATAAAATATAAATTTAAGCGCGCTATTAAACACGCCTAAATTTATGCATAACAACTTAAGAAAATGTTCCTCTAATAGGGTAATCATTTTCGCGTGTATATTGAATACCTGAAAGTAACTGCTGCATATCAGGGCGTGAAAACGGGCTGTTTGATTTATCTAAAACTTGCACTTGATTTTGCTCGTTTAGGACAATAATTGCAGGCTCTGCAAACGGATGATCTGTCTCAGTGTTACTTCTTGGCTCACTGATATACAAACCTAATTCAGTCATTTGCTCAAGCGTTAAATTATAATAAAGAGGAAAATTAACGTCTAGCTTTTCAAAGTGCGCTTCCAACTGATCATGGCTATCACCACTTACAGCAACAACTTCAACACCAATATCTTTAAAATCTTGAGTCATTTTAGCCAAAGCATTTAATTGCTTCGTACACATAGGGCAATGCTGACCTCGATAAACAACTATCATTTTCCATGGAGCATCTGTTACACGCTGCGTAATATCAACCTGTTCTCGCTCTGTATTACTTACAATCAGCTCAGAGAGTTTTGATGCGGGTTTTACTGTGTTATTACTCATAATGTTCTCCTTAAGAAATGTTATAAACCATTTACCAAATAGAGCTTAGGGCAGATAACTAATTTTCAAGAGGATAAATTGTAACCAAGATTGAATTATCGACTCTAATAACATCAATACTCAAAAGTGCCTGGCAAAATTTGCTCAGCGAAATTGATAGGAATGAATTTATTTTGGCAGGATAAGTCAGGCTTGACTTATAACCTAAAAAAAGTGCCATAACAGTTTACCATGGGTGAATAATGCCTATTAGATCACAGCGAACAGATGGATTCAAGGGTGAAAAGCAACCAACCAAGAATAGTTGGATACGTTCCTAAAAAGAGTAATTCTACAGCCTATCGTGGTAGAGCGACCTATTGCTAGGCCGACCCCACAC
>NZ_JANJGQ010000032.1:0-41504 GCF_030847595.1 Pseudoalteromonas sp. 20-92 | reverse complement strand
ATCGACGTCATTACTAGGTGCGTAGTCATATTTAAATTGAGTTTAAATAATAAGAACACTTGGTTTTTGAATAAAAAAGATCAAGAAAACACAGCTGCCTGCTTGACCGGAACTTTCTAATGGGTGACCCTATTGGTTGCATTGGTTGACCCCATTGGTTGCATTGATTCCTGACCCCATTGGTTCCTAGTATTGTGTCCAGTTTCAGTGCTGGGGATCACTTCCAAAACGCCCATTAAAACAAAACCAAGTCCTCTTTTTATATTTTACTATAAATCAAAGTAACCGATTGAACCAAAATAGGAACTCAGCTATGGTTGAACCAACAATAAAAATAAATTACAAGCGAGTTATTCTACAGGCTCGTTACATGTACATCCAAATACATAACTAAATCTGAGTTAGCTAAGAGAGAAAAATGGGGCCTAAGAGGAGTTTCCGAAGAAATCAGCAAAATTCCTCGAGTGAGGATTTAGAGAAGGCTTTGAGCCGCCTCGCCAAAATATTGGATGAAAGAAAAAATAGCTCTTCATCGGGCTTTGAAAAATATAGCGCTATTATAGCCAATTTCTCCCAAGTCTTGATGCTCGTTGTTGTTGTATGGGGCTATCTCTACACAGTGTTACCGGTGTTCCAAAAGGAAAAATTAACAGAAGACTTGGCGCGCCTAGAGATCGAGAAGTCGCGCTGGGAGCAGGAGATCGAAAACTATGCTAAAAATATCCAGCGGAATCAAGCAGAGCTGTCATTACTGGAGTCGGATAAGTACGAATTAGAAAATTCATTAACCCGAATTAGATCCGAGAAGGAGCAGGGTGAGAGGGAATTAGAGCTATTGGCAGGTCGGGAAAAAATTTCTAGGGAAAAGCTTAAGACTACTGCTGATGCGTTAGCTGATGCAGAGAACCAACTTTATGAACAGCAGCGACTCAGACTACTCGGAAAAACCCCTATTTCCATAGAGTTCGTTTTTCTTTTAAATAAAGCGCGCAATACTTTTAGTATCTTTGAGCGTGATTCAGCTAGTACGGTAGCCGATGGATTAGCTTCCGCATTTATTCAGCCCATAGAATTTGTGGATAAGAAACTTGATAAGCTCCAAGAACAGGCAAACTCTGTCTCAAGCGAAATATATAGAAATGTTCAACTGCGTCTCATAGACGAGTTTAAGGCGGGAATTCAGAGGAACGCGTCAGTCCTTCAGTGCCCAGAACCAAATTTTCAATCTTGGGAAGCTGAGTTTGGTGGCGCGCTGTCCTTAGGCAATGAAATGGTTGAAAGCTGTATTGATTTCCATTTCAAGGTGAGAGCAGAAGAAGAGGATTGGTCTCAGCGTGAAATTTCGTCACTTCAAAGTTCAGAATTCTGGAATGAGCAGAGAGGAATCTATTCTCGAAGCTGTTCAATTGCAATTGATTACAAAATTAGAGATCTATATCGTAAACGTTGGATACATGTAAATAAACCATGCGAAGAGAGATTGAGAGAGATGAGTTCAATTGCACTGGAACCAGAGCCAATATTGAGCCTAACGCCTTTTAGGGATATGTCTCCACCTTCAGAATCTTATATAAGATCTGAAGTTCAGGCCTTAATTGATGGCTGGGATAAGCGCACGAACTAAAACATGTAACTGTAACAATCTACAGCACAGCGACCGATTTTACGCTGCTTCGCGGCTCAAAACCGGAGCGTGAGCCGAGCGTTACCAATGTCCGCAATTGGCACTTTCTAGCCACTCGACAACATAAACGTGATAGTCGTGTTGTTGCTAGCCAATTCATTATTTTTGTCGGATGGCGTGGCTTCGCCACTTATCCGACCTACACTGCCTAATAGCTATAACTCTTCCTCAAATCTTGGCACTTTTCGCTTGTCTGCTTTATTCATAGCAAGCTCTTGAATTTCTTCTTGCTTAAGTTCATCGGATTTAGTTTCTAATGATTGCTGATTAGCGTTTTCGTAGATAAGCTCAGTGAGTAGCGCAAAGTGATCAGACCCATATTTAGCTAGGCGCTTAATACGCTTTACTTTAAAACCTGGGCTGTGAAATAAGTGATCGAGTGGCCAGCGCATAAAAAAGTAACTTGCATGAAAAGTATTATAAAAACCTCGGCCTTTTCGAGGGTCTAAAAAGCCACTTATTTGCATAAACAAACGGGTGCTGCGCGACCAAGCTACATCATTTAAATCACCGGCAACTATGGTAGGTCGTGTTGGGTTTTTAAGCGCTTTAGCGACCATTATTAGCTCCGAGTCGCGCGGGCGCGATGAGTCTTCCTCTGTCGGGCTTGGTGGTGCGGGGTGAATAAAGTGCCCTTGCATTTGCAGGCCTTCATCGTTTTCAAACAAAATATGAATTGAGGGAATATCTTTTTCTATTAGCTCACATACTTGTGCATCGAGTATTTTAAACTTGCTGTATAAGTGCATGCCGTAACGATTGTCTTTAGGGCATTCTATGTAATATGGGTAATTTTTTTTAATGACTGATAATTTATTTTCCCACCAGCTATCGCTCTCAAGCGTAATGAGTAGGTCGGGTTGATGCTCATCAACAAGGCTAATTAACTGCTCACTTTTATGGTTCGACATAAGTACATTTGCCGACATAATTTGTATGCTATGGTCGATGTGCTTAGGTGCGCTTTGCACTTCTTTTTTAGCAAGCCACGTATACGGGTAAATCCATTTACCTTGTAAAATCATTATAAGCAATGAGGTTAAGGCTATAAATACATAGCCTATTGCGCTACTTTGCCATAATAAAAATAACGAAGTAACAGTGACTAAACTGGCAATATAAAACACTTGTAAGCGCACAAAGTCGCAACTACGCACCAAATAGTGTTGGCTGTAAGACATAGGTAACAAGGTAACCAGTAAAAAAAAGCCGATGATGATAGCCAGCGCAATGAGCATTTTAATATCCTTATAAGTTAACTTAGTGAATTTAATAACTGGAATTAATTTATGAGTTTAACAAACGGGTATGAACAACGAATGAAATTGCCAGCCATTAAAATTTAAGCTAACTCATCGCTGTTTATATTGTGTTTTACAGTGACTACGCATAATAGCAGGGTCACGTAGTTTTAAGTGTTTTGTTTTGCGACCAGCATGGCGTTTACGCCAAACTTTAAAACTACCATTTGAGATATTTTCACGCATAAAAACCACCAATTGCGGGTATTTTAATCCGTATAACTGCTCTATTGCCTCGTAAGGGGTTCTGTCTTCCCATGCCATTTCTATAATTCGTGATTGTTGCTCTGTGTTAAACATTTAGATTTGCTCAAATTGTGTTAATACGCTTTTTATATTTACTTAGATCAGTACAGTTAAACGCACCAGACTGGATAATCAAACATAATCTTCTACACTAATAAAAAAAACTGGGTTTTGGCTTAATGCGTGTAATTTTCTTTTTTATAATTTTATATTCAACACCGTTATTTGCATCGCAAAATAAAATCATACGCTGTGTTACTACTCACTACCCCCCTTTTACAATATATGACACTAACACCGAAACATTTACTGGTTTAGATATTGAATATTTAAGGTTTATTGAGCACAACCTAGAATTAAATATTGAACTAGTGCATTTACCTTGGGCACGTGTTCAAAAAGAAATGAAAAAAGATAACTTTGACTGTTATTTTTCATTAGGCAATAATCCAGAGCGTGCTAAATACTTAGACTTTACAACGGTGCCGCTGCATATAACTAAATTTGGCTTGTTTACGATTAACGATCAAAACGTTATTAATAATAATTTATCTCAAGCTGCAATATCAATGCTCAGAGGCGTTGATTTACCAGTAGAAATTGCCAAAAAGTACGCAATAGATTCAAATAATATAATGCGTTCACTTTCTAGCGAAGACACGTTTAAGCTCCTTAAAAAAGGGCGAGTGCAGTACGCTATTACAAATTACCAAGCTGGCCTTTGGTACACACAACCTTTCAAAAACATCACCTCTATTGAATTAAATGAATTTCAACTTCCTGTGTATATCGCATTTAAATTTGGAGTCATTGATACACATAAGGTCGATCAGCAAATTAAAGCTTTTCAAGCAAAGCGACTTAACAAAAACGATGACTAAATGCGTTTATCTTTATTTTATGTTCCTAAAAAAAATATCTTTAGGTGTATGATATAAACCTATCTACATAGAAATTATAAGATCTAAGCAATGTTTACAAAACTACCAAAGTGGGTTGAATATGGCGCGTTTACACTCGCATTTATAGCGGGCATAGTAAACGCTGTAGGCTTATTAGGATTTGAGCACCAGGCTATTTCGCATGTATCTGGCTCTGTTACTTTACTTGGTATTAAAGCAATAACTAATCCCAGTACTGCCTTATTGTTACTTTCAATAATTGTTAGCTTTATGTTGGGTTCGGCACTGTCGGGCTTTTTGCTCTCTGGTGGCTCATTAAAACTTGGTCGTCATTACGACACTTTGCTTTTTATTGAAGGATTGCTACTACTTGCGAGTGCTTATTTACTCAAAAACACATTCGTTTACGGCATTGTTTTAACGTCTGCTGCGTGTGGGTTACAAAATGCGCTAGCAACTAATTACAGTGGCGCAGTAGTTCGTACCACACACTTAACCGGTATTTTTACTGACCTTGGTTTAATGCTAGGTAAAGCGCTTAAAGGTGAGCAATTTGATACCCGTAAAGGCGTTATGTTTTTACTCATTATTGCAGGCTTTTTACTAGGCGGTATAACCGGCTACGTTTTATTTAAGCATTACTTAGTGCTGGCTTTGGTGTTTCCTGCTGTGGCTTGTTTTGTTTTATCAATTACGTATCGGGTTTATAGGTTACGTACGCTTTAACGCAACAAGTTTAAATGCATATTAAAACCGCATATTATAGAGGCAATGCAATATAGATTACTTTCAAGGAATGTATGAAACCTTATTTTCTGCCGCTGATATTACCCTTTAGCCACACTGCGTTTGCCGATAATAAAAACAACGATGCAATAGAAACCATAACAACTACGGCATCACGTATTGAAGCGCTATCTACCCCGCTTCCTTTATCAATAAGTACACTAACTCAAGCGCAGCTAAATAGCATAGCGCCTACGCATATTGAAGAAGCCCTGCAACGTGTAGCGGGTGCTAATATTCAACGCGGAAATGGCCAAGAGTATTTACCCGCACTTCGCTCCCCGGTACTTTCGGGCGCAGGCGCATGTGGTGGCATATTAACCTTAGAAGATGGCATACCACTTAGAGCCGCTGGGTTTTGTAACATAAACGAGTTATTTGAAGCGCACAGCGAAATGGCGCAGCGTATTGAAGTGCTAAAAGGCCCTGGCTCTGCACTTTATGGTTCAAACGCTGTGCATGGTGTTATTAATGTAATAACGCCCGACACTACTCAAGGCGGTGGTTTAGTTGGTTTAGACTATGGCTCGTACGGCTATACTCGCTACAAATTACGTGCAGGACAAGATTACGGCAAAAGCGGTATCGGCATTAACGCAAGTGTTACCGATGATAGCGGTTACCGCGACGACGAAAGCGTAGAGCAACAAAAAGTAAATATTCGCCATCGCTATTCAAATAATAATTTATTACTTACCTCAGGCCTTACTTACACAAATCTTGATCAGCAAACGGCTGGATTTATTACAGGCTTTGAAAGCTATAAAAACGAAGATCTCGCGCAAAAAAACGCTGACCCAGACGCATTTAGAAAAGCACGTGCATTTAGAGCATGGAGCAATGCAACATGGCAATTAAATAACGATGATGTGCTCTCTACTACGTTATATTTTCGCGACCAAAGCATGGACTTTTTTAAGCACTTTTTACCCGGCACACCGCTTGAAACAAACAGCCAAACAGGTTTTGGCGTACAATCGCTTTATCAATATAATTTACAAAGTAATATAAAAATAAACCTAGGGCTTGATGGCGAATACACGCAAGCCGACTTTACTCAAAGCCAAAACGAGCCCACTCAAGGCTCTGCATTTTTAGTTGCTACAGTACCCCAAGGTAAGCATTACGATTACGATGTAAACGCCACGCTTTATGCCCCTTTTGCATCGGTTGATTGGCAATTAAATAAATGGTTACTTACCGCAGGTGTGCGCTACGAGCATATGCAGTACGACTACACCAATAATATGCTAGCAGGTAGAACAAAAGACGATGGCACAGAATGCGGCTTTGGTGGCTGCCGATACAGCCGCCCAGCGAGTGCTAAAAATAGTTTTAGTAATCTATCGCCAAAGCTTGGGGTAAGTTATCAGTACAATACAAATAACACGCTTTATGCAAACTTTTCTCGCGGTTACAGAGCGCCACAAGCGGCTGAGCTATACCAATTACAACGCGAGCAAACTACTGCAAATTTAAGCGCCGAAATAGCCAATAACGCAGAGCTGGGTATTAAAGGGATTTACGAAAAACTACGTTATGGTGTGTCACTTTACGCTATGAGTAAACACAATACGATTTACCGCGATAGTGATTTTTTTACAGTAAATAATGGCAGCTCTCGCCATCGTGGTATTGAGCTTGAGCTTGACTACCAGCTCACTAAGTCGCTTGCACTTAACTTTGCTGGCACTCACGCAAAGCATACTTACACTAACAACCAAATACTTAACGGTTTAAATATAAACGGCAACGATATAGATACCGCGCCGCGTAATATTGCTAATCTCGATTTAACATGGCAGGCACTCAGTAATACGCAATTTGCTTTGCAGTGGCACCGCGTTGGTAACTACTACACCGACCCAGAAAACTTAAATAAATACCAAGGGCATGATGTTTTAAGCCTACGCGCACAGTGGCAAGTTACTAGTAATCTTGAGCTACTTGCTCGTATTATTAACTTAACTGATGAGGCTTATGCGGAGCGCGCCGATTACACCAGTTTTACCGGCGACAGATACTTCCCTGGCAAACCACGTAACGCCATGCTTTCAGCAACTTATACGTGGTAATGCTTACTTAAGGGCTAAGCTGATTTAAGTCGCTCATGTATTTCATGGGCGACTTTTTCATTACCTTTTTAAACATAGTAATAAATGCACTCACCGACTCATACCCTAATAATTCCGACACCTGCTGCACACTTTGCTTATCAGAAAGCGCTTTTAAGGCTGTAATTATATGCAATTGCGTACGCCACTTTCCAAATGTCATACCTGTTTCTTTTTTAATTAACCGCGCTAATGTGCGCTCAGTTAATGCAAACTGCTTAGCCCATTGTGGTAGTGTTTTTCGGTTATTTGGCATATTTATAAGCTGATCGCTCATGGTTTGAATTACCTCGTTTTTAGATAATACAAAATCAAGTGGTTGTACGGGCATTTCAATAAGTTGATCAAATAACACCTGCGCTAAACGCGCTGTTTTACTATTTAAAGTATAGTGCTGATTATGCCCAGCCAACTCACACATTAGCTCTTTAACCAGCGGCGTAATAGCTAACGTACAGGTATTTGGCGGCATACCGTTTTTACTACTATCAATAAATAAATGACAAAGCTGCGCGTTATCAGACGCCCTATTGCTATGCACCTTTTGTGCTGGGATCCAAATTGCACTGTGCGTGGGCACCATCCACATTTTGGCCGACACTTCACACGTTACATAACCATGTAGCGCTAAAATTAATTGCCCTTTTGGATGGGTATGCAGTGGTATTTCGTGACTGGCATGCGCGTGCTCTATTTTGGCTATTATAGGCTGCGCCATAGTTTCAAAATTTTTAATATCGTCCCAGCCAATTGCATCAAACATAGTTTTGTCTGTTTTTTAGTTATTTAATGTCATTATCTCTAAATTATAGTTTTTGCTAAGCCTTTATACTAGCGCCCATTAAGTATTAGCTTTAATGGTCTTCCCTTTTGTTAAATAACACACCTAAACCACGCTTTGCTGGCATATTACTTGTGCTTGGCATATTACTTATTGCCGCAAATTTACGCGCCACATTTACAGGTATTGCACCTGTGCTTAAACAAATTATTAATCACTTTGGGCTTAGCGCATCGCAAGCCGGTTTTTTAACAACACTGCCACTCATTGCCTTTGCGGTTGTATCGCCAATGGCCGCAACTCTTGCTAAAAAGCAAGGGCTAGAGCGCACCTTGTTTGTGGCTTTGTTATTTATACTTGCAGGGGTTGCAGCGCGGGTAATAAATACCTCAGCCATGCTTTTTGTAGGCACCGCTATTATTGGTGTAGGTATTGCCATCGCAAACGTATTATTACCAAGTTTAATTAAGCGCGACTTTCCTGCAAAGGTTGCGTTAATGACCTCAGCCTACGTGCTTACTATGGGCGTGGTATCGGGTGGGTTTTCCACTTTGGTATTTCCGCTTAGTCAGTTAAACGGATTAGGATGGCAACTTGCGCTGGGCTCATCAGCTCTTATTACTCTGGCGAGTATTATTGTATGGATGTCACAATTAAGTAAGCACACAAAACCCGCGAGTATTGCTCAACACGCTGACACGTCAAAAAGTGTATGGCGCTATTTACTAGCATGGCAAATTACCCTACTGCTGGGCTTAAACTCATTCTTAAATTATATAATTATCACGTGGTTACCTAGCATATTAATCGAAACAGGCCAAAGTGCCACGCAAGCAGGTGCTTATCATGGTGCTTTTCAAATAGCGACTGCATTACCGGGTTTAATATTAATTCCGTTACTTGCCAAATTAAAAGATCAAAGCGCGCTTAGCTTTATTTTAGCCATGTTGAGTGCACTTAGTGCATTGGGGCTGCTTTACATGCCTAACTTTGCCTTTGTTTGGACCTTAATGCTGGGTTTTTGCTCTGGAGCATGTTTTATACTTGGGCTGTCGTTTATTAGTTTACGAACCGATGATTCGCAACAAGCAGCGTCGCTTTCAGGCATGTCGCAAAGCGTAGGTTATTTACTCGCGGCTATTGGTCCTATGCTAGCTGGTGCATTACACACGACTACGGGAAGTTGGAGTGCGCCATTATGGCTGTGCGCTATTGCCGGAGTACTGTGTGCATTATGTGGTTTAGGCAGTGGTAAAAACACTACTTTAGCTAAATCAGCTAACTAGTTGCTGTAACCACGAAAATAAACCAGACGAAGTTTTATTACTCGCGTGCTTTTGCTCGTAGCGTTTATTAGTTGCTTCACGCTGTTCACGGCGCTCTTGCGCTAAATTAGCCTTTGCAGCAAAACGTAAACGCTGTTCTTGAGTAAGCTCATCATTAAAGTTTATTGCAGTTTTATTTACTGCTCGGCTGCTTTTAGGTGAACTACACATATTATTCTCCAAATGACTGACTTATAAGTAGACAGTCATTTGGTTAAATAAATTTCAAACCGCTTACTAAAAAAGTAATACTGATAACCCCAACTAACTAGTTTTGTGGTGTTGTATCAAATGCAGGTACTTCGTGTAAGCCGCTCAACCAGCTCAATGTTGATTTAGCCCAAATTTGTGCTGTTGGCGTAAATTGATCACGCTGATCAACCGCACCAATACGCAAACCATATACACGGTCAGCTTTAGCTTCGTTAGTTGCATAAAGTGTTGTACCACATGTGCCACAAAAACCTTGCGCACGCTTGTTACCACTTTGCGCTGTTTTAACAAACTCTTTTGGCTCACCTTGGGTAAACACCACTGAATTTGGCTCTGCAATTATAACGGCTCTAAATGGGCCGCTCGACATACGTTGGCAATCGCTACAATGGCAAACAAGTGCATTGTTATTTTGAGACTTTGCCTGGTATTTAATTTCACCACAGTAACAGCTTCCAGTAATTTCCATTATTTAAATCCTTAATGCTTATGAAGATTGAATCGAGATATAAGACCGGCAGTATCGATTCATTATTTTTAAAATATAAAAAACTGCTCGCCGGTTCATTTGTATATTCGGTTAGATTTTTAATTTTTGAGAGTGATTTTTTAAAAGTTGAGCAAGTGCTACAAACATAATCCGATGTTTTAAATAAAACAGCAATACCACGTTAAGCTAATAGCGTAACGTGGTACATCTAAATTATTTTTTATATGCGTTTAGATAATAAAATAAGAATAGCAATGTAGAGCCTCCCCTTATGTTGGGAGTAATTATTTAAATGCGTTAGCATTTTTTATGCTATCAAAATCGTTAAAGCGCACGTTATGCTGCGCCATTACTTTAAGTATTTTTTTACTTAGCATTTGGCGTAAATAAAACGGCTGATTTGGCACAAAATGATGGATAGTATGCGTTTTGCCAAAGTTAAAACAAAACAAGTGAAACGGCATAAATAAACGACTCGTTAGCACGTGAGTTTGCTCAAGCATGTTATTAACGCCGCCATAGTAATGCATGCTTGAGGTAACAAAGTTAAGCGAGCTTGAACGAATAATATTAGGCAAAATGAGCACGACCATTAAAAATTCAAACACATTCATTGTACTTAACAACCAGCTTGGTGAATTTAGCGAAAGTGGTATAAAAAAATCAACGCTATGAAACACAATAACGCTGTATAAAATAGCAAAATACACAGTTGTTACCGGAAATCCTGCATTAAAAATACTCGAAAAACTAAAGCCATTAATTTCTTTTCTAAAACGTTTACTAGAAATAATCAGCCCTAACAAACCATCAACAATAACTAGCGCACGTAAAAATGGGTTTTTGATGCCATTTCCAACCAAGCGCTCTTCTAGGTCTTGCTGTGTGCCGGAAGTTTTATGATGGTGTAAATGCATTTTACGCCGGTACCATGGGCTAATAGTATTTGGGCGCATTAGCCATACTGTCAACATCATAAAATTATGCATGAAAGGCTTATTACTAAAGTATTGTTTATGTATAAGGTCGTGTTCTAACTCATGGGAAATAGATGCAGCAATAGCCGCAAGTGCTATACATACCCAAGCCGGTATTATCGCTAAATAATATAAAACACCAACACCAGTTAATGCGCTAAGCGACAGCAATAAAATAATTAACCCTAAGGTATTTTGATGTGCAAGTAATGGGTGTTTTTGACGAAGTAACACTTCTTCTGCCTTGATTGCTTTAACAATCGCTTGAATGTTCTGTTTGGCACTTAATTGGGTCATGATGATGTCTTAAAAAACTTGATGTACAAATAATACCTGAATTAAGCGTAACATCTAAAAAAATGACAATAAAAAATGACAATACGCTTGATGCTAAAGTGTGCTTTCGCACAGCAATAAATACAATAATAACGAGACCACACACGACTAAACTCATACCTACTATATTTTATATTCAACTACTCTGGCTTTAATTACATGATTTTCGAGATCCAAACATCTAATTAGGGACACCTTTGCCTGTAATGTTCTGTAATACATATTTAGCTGCAATCGTTCTACACTTTCCTTAGTTAACCTGAGTTCTGGATAATAAATCAATCTCAAGCAACTATTTTCAGCGCTAACTGAGTTGAATTCATTTGAATCAGATCCGCTATTGGCGGTGAATTCACCTTATTTTCACTGAAAAAACCTAGCTATAAAAAATATCAATACAGTTCAATATGTTAGTAAATCTTTACCTGGGTTTTAGGTTAGTTAGTGAATAACCACTAAATATTGTTCATACACACTTAAAAAGGAAGATTAAAATGTCTAACGAAAGCTTATATCTGGTTAAACTACAGTTTAAATCTGGCGTTGTTGGTGGTGGTTCTATGGAATTACAATTATCAGTAGATCCAAAAACAGGAGCATTAAATGGTAGAGCAAATGGGGCCATTTTAGAGGGAACTCAGCATGCGCCGCAATTTACTTCTAGCGCATCAGGGCATATGCATGCAACAGGTTACAATGACGTAACCAAAGTTGGTGCAGTCACTGGCCAAGCCATTGTATCCTTCCCACCACCTGCAATTGGTAGCTATCAGTCGCCATTCACGGCAAGCTTCGCAGTAGATAATCAATGGAATGGTAAAGGTAGCTTTTCGGTTGGTGATAATACTTACCAAGGCCAAGTAAGTTTAATCGACTAATATAAAGAAAATATTTTTAACGGCACTTAATACATTTAAGTGCCGCTGTTACAGTCTTGCAAAACCCCCTCATTACAACAAAAATAAACAGCACGTAAGTAAAGCAATCAAAAGTTAAAACAGAGTACTTAAACTATACCGTTCTGCTTATTGTATGGGGCCTATTTTTAGGTAAAAAACCTTGCCGATAACAAGGCAGGAATTTCAAATGCAGTTGATATCAGGTTTAGTCCCTAAAATTAATTAAGAATTATCACGAATTGATATTATATCTGCGCTATATTATTAGTAATACTTTAAGCTAATCACTCAAAATTCAGGCATAAAAAAACCCCTGCTAAATCTAGCAGGGGCTATAAAAAGTGGTACCAGCGGCCGGACTCGAACCGGCACTCCTTTCGGAAGGGGATTTTGAATCCCCCATGTCTACCAATTTCATCACGCTGGCGTCATTTTTCTTTAACCTTCTAAACACGAGAAGATAAAGAAAAACCACTTTAGAGCTAAGGTTTGTTTATATGCCTTCGTCTCTATGCCAAGCATTATACAAACAATACATGCAGCAGCAAGCGTTTTATGACATTAGCATGATCAACCGCTTAACATTTAGCCATCTATTAACATTTACAAAAGAGATTGTTAGGTTAAATAGTATCGCTAAACTATAGCACTTAGTATTTGTAAGCTTTTTTGCTAAACTAGCGAGCATATTAATAGTGAGAGTGTCTTTATGTCTGGTAAGTTTCCACGGGCGAGTTTTTGGCGTCGTTTTGCGTCTTTAATTTACGATGCCTTAGTCGTAATTTCTTTATCTATGCTTACAGCCATACTTTATTTTGCAGTAATTCAAGGACTAAGTGCCTTGGGTTTTATTGCTCAAGCAGAAGATCCTGCAGCTTATATACAGGATTCCCCACTGCTATACAGTATTAGAAGTACGTTATTTGTAGGTATAAACATTTTCTTTTTTGCTTACTTTTGGACTAAAAGTGGCCAAACCATTGGTATGCGCGCATGGCGTTTAAAAGTACAAACACTCGACGGTAACCTTATTAGCTGGCCTCAAGCGATTATCCGCTGTGTAAGCTCACTACTTGGGTTAGGCAATTTAGTGGTGTTAGTTGATTTTAAAAACAAAAATGCATTACAAGATTATATTTCTAAAACCGAAGTAATTGCACTAACAAAAGAAGAAAACAAGCGTATTTATCGTGAGCTAGATTGAACCTATATCACTTATTTTAAAGTAAAAAAGCGTGGCTACTGTCACGCTTTTTTATGTTTATAAGTTTATTACCTACACTATTTTAAAAGCATTAAACTCGTTTATTCATCAAGTATGTCGCAAAACTTATAAATATTATGCTTGGTAATACAGCACCTACAATAGCTGGTATTTGATAAACCATAACCACTGGGCCAAATATTTCGTTAGTTAAATGAAACACGATACCGGTTACAACACCCATAATAATACGCGCCCCCATAGTAACGGTACGTAGTGGGCCAAATATAAACGAGAGCGCCACCAGCAGCATTACCGCAACAGATACAGGCTGCATAAACTTACGCCAAAGGGCAAGCTCGTAGGTACTAGTGTCTTGCTCATTTTGTTCTAAATACCCTAAATACGACCATAAACCAGTAAACGATAACGACTCTGGCTTGACTGATACAACACCCAGCTTTTCAGCGGTGAGTTGTGAGGCATAAAATTCTTCAGGCACCTGTTCTGTGGTAATTTTTTCGTCGGTGATAATTACCTTATTTATATCACGAAGTAGCCAACCGTCATTACGACTCAAAGCATTTTTTGCTTTAGTGATTTGAGTCAAATCTAATGATTTGTCAAAATGATACATATACACACCATGCAGCATTCCATTTTGATCAACATCTTCTATGTTAATAAAGTTATTACCATCTTTAGCCCATACGCCTTTTTGCGCATTAAATACATCACCGCCATGTATTGCCTGATTACGCATTTCTTTAGCGTGCAGCTGTGCCTCTGGTGCACCCCACTCGCCAAGTGCCATCATACAAAAAGCCATAAATACGGCCGTTTTCATTACCGAGCCGATTATTTGTAAACGCGACATACCAGCCGCTTGCATTACCACCAGCTCACTGTTTGAGGCGAGTGCCCCTAAACCCGTTAATCCGCCAATTAGCGCAGCCATAGGGAAAAATACAACAAGGTCACCCGGTATAGTATATAAAGTGTAAAGCATTGCGGTAATTAAGTCGTAACTACCACGCCCTACCGATTTTAACTGTTCAATAAATTTTATGAGGGTACTAATACCCACTAATACCAATAAGGCAAAGCCTGTTGTTTGTAAAATACTGCGGCCTAAATACCAATCAAGCGTTTTCATCATGAGCCTAGTTCTCGCTTAGTTACAACAGCTTTGAGCCAAGCGCCCAATGGACGCCCTTTAATTATTAATAGCCCACCTATAAATAGGGCACTTATGTGGATCCACCACAACCCTATTGATGGTGGTATTTTACCATCCTCAACTGCAAATTTAGCTGCATTAAGTAAAATAAAGTAACCCAAATACAAGCTAATAGCGGGCACTAATTTAGCAAACTTACCTTGACGCGGGTTTACAACACTTAATGGCACAGCGAGCAAAGTAAGCAGTGGAATAGAAAGTGGAATAGCGAGACGCCACTGCCATTGTGCTATAGATTCAGGGGTATTTATTGCCAGTAACTGATTAGTTGGCACCGCTTCTAGCTTACGGCGTTGATGCTCTATTTCTTGATCGCGGATTTGTACGCTATAGCCGTCAAATTCAGTTAAATTAAGTGCAGGTGTTAAACCGTCAGTTTCATAACGTTTACCATCAGTAAGCACTAACTGCTGTTCACCATTAACGGCTTCTACTACTACGCCTTGTTCTGCGTAAACTAGGCGTGCAAGGTTATCTTTTTCGCTGTTAGGTAGTTGCGCTACAAATACCTTATTAAGCTCTTTGCCGCCTTTTTCAATATTGTGAATAAATACCACGGCTTTTTCGTTACCGGTTTCTTGAAATCGCCCCGCTCTTAGCGCGGATAAACCGGCATCGGCTTTAGCTTGTTCTTTTAATTGGTATTCTTGCTCACTTGCCCATGGTGCTATGTACATGGTGAGCGCTGCGGCTAAAAATGCCAACCCTGCACTTGATATAAGCGTAACGCGCACAACGTACCATTCACTTACGCCACAGGCTTTAAGCACGGTCATCTCGCTATCAGCATAAATACGGCTGTAAGCTAAAATAATGCCTAAAAATATACTCAGCGGAAGTATTAAAGAGGCTAATTGCGGTAATTTAAGTGCAATCATCGACAGAACTAGTTTGGCAGGGATACTACCCTCGGAGGCATCGCCTAAAATAACAACTAACTTTTGTGACAAAAAAATGGTCATTAAAGTTAAAAATACGGCGACCTGCGATTTTAAAACCTCTGAGGTCAAATAACGGAAAATTAGCAATGCTCGCCCCTGTTAAACATGGAATTTCACTAAGATAGTGATAATTTAATAGTTAAATAGCTATTTTACGCAGCTTGTACTGGCAAATTAGCCATTATTATAAGCCATCAAATTTAATTATCCTACCTAAGAGCACGATATAATGTTGCATTAGTAGCCCTTAAGCATATAAAGTTCAATTACACAGTAAGAGTCTAGCAAAATCAGCTAATATTAGAGTTATTAGACTAGAAATCTTTTTTTTAGCCCCTATTTAATAGCCTAATCGACTCAAAACCAGGAGTGACAATGGAATTTAGCGTAAAAAGTGGTAGCCCAGAAAAACAACGTAGCGCATGTATTGTAGTTGGCGTTTACGAGCCACGTAGGTTATCCCCCATTGGTGAACAACTCGATAAAATCAGTGACGGTTATATCTCAAACTTACTTCGCCGTGGTGATTTAGAAGGTAAACCAGGTCAAGTTTTATTATTGCATCATGTACCTAATGTATTAAGCGAGCGCATATTGCTTGTAGGCTGTGGTAAAGAACGCGAACTTGACGATAAACAATACAAACAAATTATTTCTAAAACAATAAATACCTTAAACGATACTGGTTCAATGGAAGCGGTATGCTTTTTAACAGAACAACACGTTAAAGGTCGCGACACCTACTGGAAAGTGCGCCAAGCGGTAGAAACTACGCAAGATTGTTTATATACGTTTAACCAATTAAAAAGCAAAAAAGTAGACCCTCGTCGTCCATTACGTAAAATGGTATTCAACGTGCCAACACGCCGTGAACTAACTATTGGCGAAAGTGCCATTGAGCATGGTTTAGCCATTGCTGCAGGTAGCAAGTTATGTAAAGACGTAGCCAATATGCCACCAAATATTTGTAACCCTGCTTACTTAGGTGAGCAAGCACAAGAGCTGGCAACTAATTTTGACAACATCACTGTTGATATTATTGGCGAAGAACAAATGGCAGAGCTAGGCATGAACTCTTACCTAGCTGTTGGTCGTGGTAGCGTTAATGAATCTGTTATGTCGATTATTAACTATAAAGGCGCAGCCGATGACCAAGCTCCAATTGTACTTGTTGGTAAAGGTTTAACGTTTGACTCAGGCGGTATTTCATTAAAACCAGGCGAAGGCATGGACGAAATGAAATACGACATGGGCGGCGCTGCAGGTGTTATTGGCGCAATGCGTGCGCTTGCACAAATGCAATTGCCAATTAACGTTATTGGTGTTTTAGCGGGCTGTGAAAACATGCCTGGTCCAAATGCTTATCGCCCGGGTGATATTTTAACAACCATGTCGGGGCAAACAGTTGAAGTGTTAAACACCGATGCTGAAGGCCGTTTAGTATTGTGTGACGCGCTAACGTACGTTGAACGCTTTAATCCAGATACGGTTATTGACGTAGCAACACTTACTGGCGCTTGTATTGTAGCCCTTGGCGCGCATGCGACTGGTTTACTATCAAACCATAACCCACTTGCACACGATTTATTAAAAGCGTCTGAGCAAAGTGGTGACCGTGCATGGCAGTTGCCACTGTGGGACGACTATCAAGATCAGCTAGATAGCCCTTTTGCTGATTTTACTAACTTAGGTGGACGTTCTGCTGGCACAATTACCGCTGCATGTTTCTTGTCTAAATTTACTAAAAAGTATCATTGGGCGCATTTAGACGTAGCCGGTACAGCGTGGAAAAGTGGAGCTAAAAAAGGCGCAACTGGTCGCCCTGTTCCTATGCTTACTCAGTACTTGTTAAATAGAGCTGGCGTAAGTGAAGCCGCTCAAGATTAAAGTGAACACTTAACTTTAAACCTGTTTATAAGGCGCCGTTTGGCGCCTTATTTATTTGTGTATTAATTGAAGCAAAACGCGTTATATGGCAAAATCTGCCTCTTAATTTATGTGTATCAACTTAGTGCACATTTAATGTTATGGGAAACCCCGATACAATGAACATGAACGCCCAATTTTTCGTTCTAAAGCAACAAGATGAATCGTTGGCAAAGCCAGACGATCATTTTGCTTTGGCAGCTCAAATTGCAGCCGATCAGTATCGAAACGGTCAACGCGTATTTATATGTGTCGATAACAACGAGACCGCCTGTGCCATTGATGAAATAATTTGGGCATTCGATCCCGACAGTTTTGTACCTCATAACCTACAAGGTGAAGGCCCTAAAGGCGGCGCACCTGTAGAAATTGGTATAACGCCTCCTGTTGGTAATCGTAAAGTTTTAATTAATTTGGCTAATAACTTACCGGATTTTATTCGTCGATTTAACCAAGTTTTTGATTTTGTACCCGTAGAACCCGTTGCTAAGCAAGCTGCTCGCGAGCGCTTTAAAAAGCTGCGCCAACTCGGTGCCAATCTCACCACGCAAGATATTAATAACTAAAAACACGTTTAGTTAAATAGCTAACCAACTAATTTAAGTACTTATTTAAGGTTCTGTGTAATGGATAAAACCTACAATCCGCAAGATATTGAACAGTCTCTATATCAAGACTGGGAACAAAAAGGCTACTTTAAGCCATCTGGCAAAGGCGTACCATATTCAATTATGATCCCGCCGCCAAATGTCACAGGTAGCTTACACATGGGCCACGCCTTCCAAGATACAATAATGGATACCTTAACGCGTTTTAAACGTATGCAAGGTAACAACACATTATGGCAAGTAGGTACTGACCACGCAGGCATTGCAACGCAAATGTTGGTTGAGCGTAAATTGCATGCTGAAGAAGGCAAAACACGCCACGATTTAGGCCGTGAAGATTTTATTAATAAAATCTGGGAATGGAAAAAAGAATCAGGCGGCACTATTACTAAGCAGCTTCGTCGCCTTGGCGCATCGGTTGATTGGGATCGTGAACGCTTTACAATGGACGATGGTTTATCTGAAGCCGTTAAAGAAGTGTTTGTACGCCTTCATAAAGAAAACCTAATTTACCGTGGCAAACGCCTAGTAAACTGGGATCCTAAATTACACACTGCTATTTCTGATCTTGAAGTTGAAAACAAAGACAAGCAAGGCCACATGTGGAACTTACGTTACCCACTGGCTGATGGCGTAACAACACAAGACGGAAAAGACTACATAGTAGTAGCTACAACTCGCCCTGAAACCATGCTTGGCGACTCGGGTGTTGCAGTAAATCCAGATGACGAACGCTATACAGATTTAATCGGTAAAGAGATTTTATTACCAATCGTTAATCGTCGTATTAAAATTGTTGCTGACGAACATGCCGATAAAGATAAAGGCACGGGCTGTGTAAAAATAACCCCAGCGCACGACTTTAACGATAACGAAGTGGGCAAGCGTCATCAAATGCCGATGATCAACATTTTCGATAAAGACGCCGCTATTCTTACCCAAGGTGAAACATACACCTTTGACGGTAAAGGGCTTGAGTTTGATGCGCCAATTCCTGAGCGCCTACACGGCCTTGATCGTTTTGCTGCGCGTAAAGCAATTGTGGCAGAATTTGAAGAGCTAGGCCTACTTGAAAAAATTGAAGACCATGGTTTAACCGTTCCTTACGGCGATCGCTCTGGCGTGGTAATTGAGCCACTACTTACCGACCAATGGTATGTACGTGTTGCACCACTAGCTGAACCTGCAAAAGACGCAGTTAAAAACGGCGACATTCAATTTGTACCTAAGCAATACGAAAACATGTACTTCTCGTGGATGAACGACGTACAAGATTGGTGTATTTCACGCCAGCTTTGGTGGGGTCACCGCATTCCAGCTTGGTACGACAGTGAAGGCAATGTATTTGTTGGTCGCGACGAAGCTGAAGTACGCCGTGAAAACAACATTGCAGACAGCGTAACGCTAAGCCAAGACGAAGACGTACTTGATACGTGGTTCTCATCAGCGCTTTGGACGTTCTCTACACAAGGTTGGCCAGAAAATACCGATGATTTAAAAACCTTCCACCCGTCTGACGTGTTGGTAACTGGTTTTGATATTATTTTCTTCTGGGTTGCGCGCATGATTATGATGACGCTGCACTTTGTAAAAGACGAAAATGGCAAACCACAAGTTCCGTTTAAAACCGTGTATGTAACTGGCTTAATACGTGACGACAATGGCGATAAAATGTCTAAGTCAAAAGGTAACGTACTTGACCCATTAGACATGATTGACGGCATTGAACTTGAAGACCTAGTACAAAAACGTACTGGTAACATGATGCAGCCAAAACTTGCCGCTAAAATCGAAAAAGATACGCGTAAAGTATTTGCAGGCGGTATTGAAGCACACGGCACCGACGCCCTTCGCTTTACACTTGCTGCAATGGCATCTACCGGTCGTGATATTAACTGGGATATGAACCGCCTTGAAGGTTACCGCAACTTCTGTAACAAATTATGGAACGCGAGCCGTTACGTATTAATGAACACAGAAGAGCAAGACTGTGGTTTTGCAAACGGTGCTCAAACGGAGCTTTCATTAGCTGATCGTTGGATTTTAGGTCAATATGAAGCAACCGTTAAAACCTATACAGAGCATTTAGATAACTACCGCTTTGACTTAGCTGCTAACACGCTTTACGAATTCACTTGGAACCAATTTTGTGATTGGTACTTAGAGCTCACTAAGCCGGTATTATTTAAAGGTAATGAAGCGCAGCAACGTGGTACCCGTAATACACTTATTACCGTACTTGAAAGCTTACTGCGTTTAATGCACCCAATGATGCCATACATCACTGAAACTATTTGGCAACGTGTTGCACCACTTGCAGGCCTTAAAACAGAGAACACCAGCATTATGGTTCAGCCGTTCCCTGTATATAATGAAGCAAGCGTTGATGCTAAAGCGATGGACGATTTAGAGTGGGTTAAACAATTCATTTTAGCTATTCGTAATATTCGTGGTGAAATGGATATTAGTCCAAGTAAACCACTTAGCGTATTACTTGCTAATGCATCAAGCGATGACGTGCGCCGCATTGAAGAAAACAAATCATTTTTAGCATCACTTGCAAAAATTGAAGAGTTTACAATGCTTGAAAACAAAAACGACGCACCAGCATGTGCGACTTCTTATGTTGGCAACCTTGAGATCATGATCCCAATGGCAGGCTTAATTGATGTGGAAGCCGAACTTTCGCGTATTAATAAGCAACTCGAAAAAGCCGAAAAGGGCCTAGCACAAGTGCAAAACAAACTCGCTAACGAAAAGTTTGTTAATAACGCTCCTGAAGCGGTACTTGCTAAAGAAAATGCAAAATTGGCTGAGTTTAGCGATGCTAAAACTAAGCTACTTGAGCAAAAAACTAAAATAGAAAGCTTATAATTTTAGTTATTATGCCTATTAACACTATTTAATAGGCATTAAAAAAGCCGCTCACCTTAATAAAGTGAGCGGCTTTTTTGTGCCCTGTGATTAACCACAAGACACTCCTACATTAAAATTTGTAGTTATACTGAGCACCAATTAGTACTGCGTGGCCTTTAGATTCGAAGCCCCACTGGCTGCCTGAGTCATCAGCTTCTGTAAACGTTTGTGTTTTACCACGGATAATACTTACACCAAGATCAACATTAGAGTTTTGATCGATAGTGTAGTTACCACCAAACGAGAACCAGAAACGGTCTGTATCAGGAATCGAAATTGATAGATGTGTTTGTGATACAGGAGACTCATCAAATGCAACACCGGCACGTAGTAATAAATCTTCGTTTAACTGGTAATCTGCACCGACTGAGTAGCGGAATGAATCGCTAAAACTCTCGTTCTTTTCAAACGCGGTAAACTTGTTACCTGTTGGTGCTGTTACTTGCGCTTCTAAAGACTCAAAGCTACTCCAACCAGTCCATAATACACTGTAGTGCAGCCCTAATTTTTCGTCTAACTGATGCGAACCAGAAAACTCAGCAATAGCTGGTAAAGTGATTTCTACAGAACCAGGAAGCACTGTGCCTTGTGTGCCGCCAGCGGCTGCAGGTAGCCCATTAGAAAAATCACCATCAAACGTGATATCAGTTTCTGTTCTGTAGTTAAAACCAAAACGGCTGTTTTCATCTAATTGATACATTAAACCTACGTTTAAACCAAAACCAGTATCATCACCTTGAAGATTTACTGCATCAGTACCAAAGTCAAAGCCACTTGCATTTGCGCCAACTTTACGAATAACTGTTGCATCAGCATAAATAGCATTTAGGCCTATACCAAAGCTAAATTGTTCAGATACTTTATAAGCAACGCTTGCATTAAGATTAACAGTAAATATTTCTGTTTCACCTGCAATTTGCCCTGCTACGTAGTCATTTTTAAACTCAGTAGATAAACCAAAGTTAGAAAAAGCACCAAAACCAACTGATACTTTGTCGTTATAAGGCATAGTAAAGTAAATTGCAGGAACAACGGCGCTAGGAGCAATGCTGTCATCATCTAATGCGCTTGGGTCAATACCGTTATTAGTACTTTCACCTTCAAGACTTACATCAGGAATAACGCCAATAGCAGCAACACTTAGTTGCTTGTCTTTAAATAAAGTCATTAGTGCTGGGTTACGTGCAACAACAGATGCGTCGTCTGCAATAGAAGCTTCACCAGCATATGCACGGCCTAAACCTGATGCATTTTGTTCTGCTAGTTGAAATGCAGCTGCAAAACTGTCTGCAGAAACAAATGCAAGCGAAGCTGCAATAAGAGTTTTAGTAAATTTCATTGTTGTGTCCTTAACCAAACTAACTGTTTGGATAGCTATGTGTGTTGTTATTAGGATTTCAAACCAGGCTACACTACCTGATTTTTTTATAAAAGACTCTATGAATACGTCAAAATACTATGAAAAACATGGTTTTTAACGACATTTTAACAACTAATTAAAACTCATCGGACTAGATCTGTGCTATTAGAGTATATACTCTAAATGTAATTAGTTATCATTTAGATTGACTTGAAGTAGTTAGCAATTTACACTCACTACAAAATCACAAAGGAAATAAAACTGTGATCATTTCACTTATTGTAGCTGGGCTTATTTTTTGTGGGGCGAGTGTATTTTGTTTTTATAAAGCAAATTACTGCGCATGTACGCAAGCAGGACAATGCGACAATCCAGTAAATCACTATTGGCTTGGTGCTATGCTAAGCGCACTAATTTCGCTCGCATTTTGTTGTTTAGCACTGCATGTAGAGCTAGGCACTTTATTGTGGCTAACACTGATGGGAAGTTGTTTTTTAGGGGCATTTATTTCAGCTAAGAAAAGCAATCAACGAAAGTGTACAAACACTACGCAAGCAGATGCTCTTTTAGTAAACGAGACAAATTAATTTTATAGTCTAGTGGTTTAACACTCGCTAAAATTTTAAGCTCTTGGTTACTGTCACTTAAATCAATATCTTTGGCAGTTACATGATGCCCATGTTTAGCATTAAAAAATAACTTAATTTTTGGCTTTATCGGATTCAAGTTATTCCCCTCCAATACTAACGCTAGGCGTTCATTAGTTAGCTTCACAATAGTCCCTACGGGATGCACGCCCAAGCACTTTATAAAACGCTGCACTAATTCAGCATCAAACATTTGCTTGTTAGCCAATAAGTAACGCAGTGCATTAATAGGTTCTTCGCCATCTTGATGAGGCCTGTCTGCTGTCATCGCATCATATACATCTACAATTGCCATTATCCGTGCGGGACGGCTTATTTTTTCTGCAGCAATGCCCCGGGGATAACCTGAACCATCTAATCGTTCATGGTGATTGACTATCATATCTAACATAAGTGGCGAAATACTCTTTTCACCTTTGACCAGACCCAGCCCTAAAGCAACATGTTTTTTAATACTCGCCATTTCGTTATTAGTAACTTTGCCTGGTTTTGATAGTATGCCTTGCGGTAGTTTAGATTGCCCTAAATCATGCAGTAGTGCGCCCATAGCAAGCTCCTGCACAAGCGCTTCTTTGTAACCTAGGTATTTAGCAAATACACTCGTAAAAATGGCGCAGTTGATCATATGACGCCAATTATAGCTGTGCTTATCTTTAATTCGAGTAAGGATTGTCATCGCATTAGCATTACGAAATACTGAAGCAACGATTTCATTTGCTATTTCATCAAGTACTTTTACGTTAAGAGTTAATCCGGCTATTAAATCGCTATATAAAGATTGTATTTTACGGTTATGTTGGTCGTAACTTACACTCGCTTTAGCAAATTCTTGCTGTACCGTTATTGCAGATTTGGCCTTAACTGGTTTTTGTTGGCTGCTCGATGTTTTAGGTTTATTTTGTGGCTTATATTTGGCGGGGATTGCGACTTCACTCTTAGCGAAATCAATAAGAAGTTCAAGAACCCCTTCTGCAATTAAACGCTTAATTATAGATTTGTCTCTGACTAACCCGCTAGTCTTAATTTTTATACTATTAATCCCTTCATGTTGCTTAGTAACACTGTCGACATACATGCCAGGTATTAGCTCAGGGATAGGTAAAGTTATTAGCATAAAAGCGGCTATTTCTACAATTAATGAATATGTACCTTAAATAGCATTGTTTAATACTTAAAGTCCATTCATTCGTACTTTAGTAGTTATAATTCACTAAAAAGTAGTAATTTATATTATTAAATAATATCTCATTTAATTTTGCGTTATTTTTAATTTAATGGGGAACGCTAAAGGGTTTTGAACTGAGATACTAAAAGTTTATTTTCATTCAAGTTTAAGTGTAATTAATAAGAACACTATTTTTATAAAAATGAAGTTCAATCAATGTTATCTAGTATCGTTAACCAATTTTAGATATTGAAAAGAGTTTGATTATGCAAAAGTACTGAAATAATTTAGGTCATAAACATATAAAGCAAATGGCGCTCTCGGTAGGGATCGAACCTACAACTCAGCCTCCGGAGGGCCACGTGATATCCATTTCACCACGAGAGCACATTTGTTGCCGCAGCACTAACTCGCGATATCAATGCTTTGGCGTCTATAATGATAAAGATATCCGTCGTTAATTGCCAGCACCATGCGTTTAGATGCCTATTAATTAAGCGATTTAGAATAAAACACTTCACAATTAGTTAAAAACACGCTTTTTATCAATATTAGATAAAAAAAAGTAACTGTTTAGCAACATTTTAACTATTATAGTGACTATGTGATTTGATTTAAAAGAGGAAGTGATTATGAGTTTGATGTCTACTGAGCAAGTTGCTGAGTTTTTAGGTGTAAAAGTAGAGCGTGTTAAACGCCTTACTCGTGAAAGTTTACTAATTGCGAAATCGCAGGATGAAAATGGCGAACCGCAATTTGATGCTGATGAAGTAAAAAAATATAAAGAACTAGCTGCACGTTTTGGTGGTCTTTAAAAACTCATAGATAAAGTGAGTTTATTTAGTTGCGCGCGTAATTCAATTAAGTGATTAGTTATGTCGCGCTGCTCATACCACCCTATACTCAATATTAAAAAAAACAGCTTAAAAAAATCAAGTTTATTTACTGATTTAAAAAAGCTTACACCGGCTCTACTGTACTTACTATAATTATCTAATAACTCACCTTCACTTTGCCCATCCAAATTAAAGCTCACGCACAGCGCGGCTAAATCAAAATACACATCGTTAGTTTGTCCGTACTCAAAATCAATTAAATACATACCCGAAGCATTTACAACAATGTTGTCTCTTACTAAATCGTTATGACAAAAGCCCGCATTAAATGGCATCGCTGTAACTGCTTTTAGTGCCCGCTCTATTTGTGATTTGTATAACGTATATACATCCGTATTTTGATAAAAGTGCAGCTCTTTGGCTATATCCATTGGTGTAGTCGTTGTGCTGTAACTGTGTACTTGGGCTAATTTATTAACTAAGCTGAGCGTTATATCTGACTGTGCGGTTTCACCCTCAATATAATCAAATACCGCACGACTATTCTTTTTATCGAGCCAAATAGGCGCAGGGCATATATCCAAGTCACTTAAAAAGCGCTGCGCTTCAAGGCCGTCACTTGGCCAACGGCTTTTATAACACTTTAACAAATACCCTTGTTGCTCGGTACGTATTAAAAAATTATCGTTGCTAAAGCCATTCAGCAATCGCTCGCTTGAAACAATGCTTTTAGGCTCTATAAACGCACTACACATTTTTACTAACTGATTATACTCAATCATTAATTAAAGCTGCGCTAAAGGCTTAGCTTGGCTTTGTTCGTACTCTTCGTACCAGGTTTTGAAGCCCCACGCTGCCATAATGGTATAAAATATAAAGAGTGCTAGCGTTGGGTAATAGCCTTTTTCGTAGTATAGATACATAGAAGCGGCATCTATTACAATCCAGTACAGCCAGTTTTCGAGGACTTTTTTAGCAACTAAGTAAGTAGTTACTACTGCAAAACATGTTGTAAAGCTATCAAGATAAGCAAAGTCGGCATGAGTATAGTTTTGCATAACGTAACCAATAACTATTGCAGCTACGGTTGTTAAACTGATTAAAACAGCATGACGGTTCATCGACCAAGACGTAATATTTAGATTTTCAGCTTTGCCTTTTCGCCATACAACCCACCCAAATACAGCCATATACATATAATAAAAATTAAGTAATGACTCCATTAATAATGCACCATTCCAGTACATTATTGTATAAATGAGTGTGCTAAAAAATGCTGCAGGCCAACACCATAAGCTTTCTTTTATTGCCAATAATAAGTACGCCATCGACAACCCCACCGCTATGTATTCCCAATGCGACATCGCTGTAAAACCACTTAAGGTTTGTGTTAAAAAGTCCATACTATGCAATCACCGTTCAGTTGTGCCGATTGTTATACCAATCTGCTTATATACAGGGTCTATTTAACGTTAAGAAAATTACGCTAGAACTAGGCAAAAATTTTTGTATCTAGTTGTTCTAAATAAAAATTTTTAACGACGTTATAGTGCGATTTAATTCGTTAAATTGATCAAAGATTTATGCAGGTTGGTATTATAGATTATTCAGGCGATAAGTCGCCAGAGAGAAACTTACATACAAAAATAGCTTTACCAAATTCTTCATATGAACGCTTAATTTCGGTATTTAACACCTGCATAACTAAATCGTAATCACCAAAAATTTGCGTTGATAACGTATTAGTAATCACTTTTAAATCTTCGTATTCGTTTAAGCGGTCGATAAAGCCTTTAATAAACGGAATGTAATCTTGGTGAAGTGGATATTTACTGATCTCTACTGATAATTTCATTTTAAACTCTACTTTTTAATTATTTGATTTAAACAAATCATTCAATGCCAGTTCAATACAGTGTAAAATTATACTAACACTCAATTTAACTGAGCTTATTATGGCACGTAGAATAACGTATACGTTTAAAAACCAACCGCGCGAAATTAACTTCGCAAAAGATAAATACCACGACATGTATCAAGCAATTGCTGCCGCCGAAGGTATTGATTTAACAAATTACTTAAGCATGGTACGCCAAATAGAAATGACCTCAAAAGGGTCTGCTTCTGTGCGTAACTTTCGCGACCAAGAATTTGCCCGTATGGGCTTTAGCGACATTTACTTTATAAAAGAGTAAGTATCGCTTATAGCTGTATTAACGCTGATACTCATAACTTACGCGTGGTGTAATATTACATAATAGCTCGTAAGGAATGGTACCAGCGCACAGTGCTATTTCTTCAACGGGTAGCTCAGGGCCCCACATAGTGACTCTGTCGCCAACTTTAATATTATGCTCATTAGCGCCTATATCAACGCTGATCATGTCCATAGCTACGCTTCCTACAATACCATAACGCTGCTTACCAATTATTACCGGTGTCCCCTCTTTAGCATGCCGAGGATAACCATCGCCATAACCCATAGCCACAACAGCTAACTTGGTTGGTTTATCGCTTTTCCAACGACCACCATATCCAACAGCCTCATTAGCAGGCACATCACGCACTGCAATTACGCGCGTAGTTAAACGCATAACTGGTTTTAATTTGTGTTGTTGCCCAATGCTATTTGCCATTGGCGATACACCATAGAGCATAAGCCCAGGACGTACCCAATCACCATGACCGCTTGGCCAGGCAATAATACCAGCCGAATTTGATAAACAATGCGCTTGCTCAATGCCATTCACTAAATTATCAAACAACGTAATTTGTTGAACCGTCTTAGCATTATCAACGTCATCAGCACACGAAAAGTGGGTCATTAAATTAACGGTATTTTTAGCGTTAGGTGTTTTTTGTAAGCGGTTATAAAACGCTTCAAACTGCTCTGGCGCAATACCTAATCGATGCATACCTGTATTTACTTTTAACCAGCATGTTATTGGCGCATCGAGCTTTGCTTTTTCAAGCGCAGCTAATTGGTATTCATCATGAATAATAGTTTGAAAGTTATTAGCGAGTAAAATAGGTAAGTCAGCTTTGTTAAAAAAGCCTTCTAGTAAAACTATTGGCTTTGTTAAGCCCCCAGCTCGAAGGGCAAGCCCTTCATCAATACGCGCCACAGCAAATGCGTCAGCATTATTTAAATGCTGCGCAATCGTTACTAATCCATGCCCGTAGGCATTTGCTTTTAGCACCGCCATTACTTTGCTGTTAGGTGCAAAGCCCTTAACTTGCGCTAAATTATGCGCAAGTGCAGCTAAATTAATTTCAGCAGTGGCTAAGCGCATTAGTAATCGTCATCTACCGCTGGTCCCGCATAGTTATCAAAGCGAGAAAATTGACCTTGGAATGTTAAACGCACTTTACCAATTGGGCCGTTACGTTGTTTACCTATGATGATTTCGGCAATACCTTTATCGGTACTGTCTTCGTTGTAAACTTCGTCACGGTAAATAAACATGATTAAATCGGCATCCTGCTCTATCGACCCTGACTCACGTAAATCTGAGTTAATTGGGCGTTTATCGGCACGTTGCTCTAGCGTACGATTTAGCTGCGAAAGCGCAACAACCGGACATTTTAGCTCTTTTGCTAGCGATTTAAGTGAACGCGAAATTTCAGCAATTTCAAGTGTTCGGTTATCAGCAAGGCTAGGTACGCGCATTAGCTGCAAGTAATCGACCATGATCATACTAATGCCGCCGTGGTCACGCGCAATACGACGTGCACGAGAACGAACATCGGTAGGTGTTAAGCCCGAGGCATCATCAACATACATTTTGCCTTTTTCCATCAACAAGCCCATTGTTGATGAAAGTCGCGCCCAATCGTCATCATCTAACTGACCTGTACGCACCTTAGTTTGGTTAATACGGCCAAGAGACGCTAACATCCTCATCATAATTTGTTCTGAAGGCATCTCTAGCGAGTAAATTAGCACGGGTTTGTCTTGAGTCATTGCGGCATGTTCTGCAAGGTTCATCGCAAAGGTGGTTTTACCCATAGATGGACGCGCTGCCACAATAATTAAGTCAGACGGTTGCAGGCCCGTCGTCATTTTATCAAGATCGGCATAACCTGTACTCACACCCGTTACACCATCTTGTGGCGATTGATAAAGCTCTTCTATTTTATCAACGGTTTTTTCGAGTATGTTATGAATACTTTGCGGGCCTTCCGTACTTTTTGTACGTTGCTCGGCAATTTTAAATACTTTGCTTTCGGCAAAATCGAGTAGATCGTGACTAGTACGCCCTTCGGTATTAAAACCCGCTTCTGCAATTTCATTTGCCACGCCAATCATTTCACGTACAACAGCACGCTCTCGTACAATGTTTGCGTAGGCATCAATGTTGGCTGCACTTGGGGTATTTTTAGCAATTTCGGCTAAGTAAGCAAAACCACCAATGCCTGCAAGCTTATTATTTTTTTCTAAACTTTCAGAAATAGTGATTAAATCTATCGGATCGCCAATCTCAGCAAGTGCCGTCATCGCCTCAAAAATTAACTTGTGCGTGCGGGTATAAAAATCCTGTGATACAACAAGCTCAGCTACGCGGTCAAAAGCTTGGTTATCAAGCATTAAGCCACCTAAAACAGATTGTTCAGCTTCTATTGAATGGGGAGGAACTTTAAGAGTATCGACTTGCTTATCTGGTTTGGCCATAACTTCACAGTAGTAAAATTGAATGGCTCTATTCTATCGACTTGCAGGGGCTGTGCAAATAGAAAAGCAGGAAATCTTTCCTGCTTTTTGTAATCGTGATGGGGAATGAGTGTTATTTGGTACGCAGCTCTATTCGCCCACTAATGGTATTCATTTCAACATTTGCATTACCGCCATTAATACTAAACTCTAAATCACTGGCTGGGCCATATTTAGCTTTACTGACTTTGTCACTACTGACTTTGTTAATGATTTTACCATTAGCATGGGCTTCAATTTCAAACTTTGCTGATACACTTTGTGGGAAATAAAAGTCGGCATCACCACTTACTGATTCAAAACGTACATCACCGCCTTTTAAAAGCTCGTTAATCTGTACTTCTGCTTCGCCATTGACCGTATTAATACGTAGGTTTTTAATAGCCGATAGCGTAAATTTTATATCGCCATTTACGTTTTCAAGGCGTACATCATTAGCGCTTGAAGTTGATTTAATATCACCATTAACAGCGCTAAAACGCAGCTCTCCACCTGATTGCCTATCGTTAATTTCACCATTTACGGTTTCAAATTGAATATTACCGTTTAAGTTTTCAGCGTTCACATCACCATTTACAGTGGTGAGCTTAATGTTGCCAGTAATATCATCTACCGTAATTTCGCCGTTAACCACATCAACTTCAGCGCCATTTTTAAGCTCTTTTGCAGTCACCGATACATTTACGCCAGCAAACTCTAAGCTACTGCTTTTAGGCATAAATATGGTTAAGCTTGAGCCATCGCCATTATTACCCCAATTTGATTTACGTGGCATTTTTACAATAAACTGTGTTTTATCGCCATTTGTTTTAAGCTCATAACCCTCGGCTTTGTCATCAAGTTCGCCAGATACTTTAAATTCGTTTTTATCCCAGCCTGTAATATGTATATCACCGCGTTGGTTTTCAATAAAAATAGTGCCGCCACTTGGTACGTCTATTTGCTTATCTATTTTTTCACCCGCAAATACTGCCAATGGAAATAAGCTCAGTCCTAATAAAATCGCTTTCATGTCGTACTCCTAAATGTGCTGCCAACGTGGCGCGTGCACCTTGTTAATTAAATCAAGTTGTTGTTGATATATTTGCGCTAACATTGTCAGTAGCGCTTGGTTTTGTGGTTCGTTTTCAAGAGCTTGCTTTATTGCTTGCTCAGCTTCTTCCAGTTCTTGTAGTTGCGTTTGCCAGTTAGTGGTCAATGCTTCTTTATTTTCGTATTCAACCAACAAACTGTTTTTTTGCGCCGAAAAGTAATCACTTATAGCCACTACGGGTTGTGGCTCGGGCGCTATAACAATTAGATTTACAGCAATTAAAGCAGCTAATGTGCAGGCAGCTATTGCTGTTAGTTTTGGCCAAATAATAGTGCTGTTTGGACTCTGCTTATTATTAACAATTGCTCGCTCAATCCCCGCCCATAAATCTTTTTGTGGCGTAATTTCTTTATCAAGCGTGTTTAATGACTTATTTAAGTAGTCGTTAAAGTTTGGTTTACTCATTTTCATACCACTCTTGTAATAACTGCCTAGCACGATGATATTGTGACTTACTTGAACCAACAGCCATACCTAATTGCTCCGCGATTTCCTCGTGCCTGTAACCTTCAATAGCAAATAATACAAATACCATACGTGCGCGCTCAGGAAGCCTTACTATTAACTTATCGAGGCCATTTAAGCCTTTGCAGTCGTTAGCTGATTGCTCATCCATACCGCTGTGTTCAATACTTACTACTTTTTGTAACCAGTTTTTTTGCTTGCGCAGGTAACTTATCGCTACATTACTGGCAACACTATATAGCCAAGTAGAAAACTGCGAACGCCCATCAAACAATGCTATTTTATGCCATACCTGTACAAATACCTCTTGGGCGGCGTCTTCGGCGTGTGCTTGGTCTGCTAATAAGCGTAAACATAAACCGTATACTCGTTTTATATGTAACTCATAAAGCGTTGTGTATGCGCCTTGATCACCCGATTTAACTCGCTCAATGAGTGCAGCTTCGCACAAAAGCGTTGGTTCGGGTTTAACGTGTAACATCCGTGATGCCGCCTTTTAATTATTATTGTTGAATTGCTATTTAAGTGTATTGATAAGTTAGACGTAATGACAGTTCGAAAAGGTTTAAGGAGAATGAAAAAATAATTGAATAAAAAAGGGGCTTATACGAGGCTTTATACCAATTCGCTTAATTAAGTGATCTATTTTGAGGATGGAAAAACGTGTTGATAGCTAGACAAAAAATTCGCTATTTAGTTGTTCTCGGCAATTGCTCCTGCATTGCTCTACCTTCTGCATCCATGCAGTCGTAAATGAGAATTTTTTAACACAGGTAGCGACACGTTTAGCCCCGCAACATGATTAAGTATTATTGCGGATTGGTATTATTTAACAGTGCCCTTAACTAATAAAGTTAGTCAAATTATAGGCACAAAAAAGCCGTGCTAATAGCACGGCTTTTTTCGCTTAATTAAAAATTAAGCTTCAGCGATTACGATTACTTTGATAGTAGCCGTTACGTCTGAGTGAACTGAAATTGATACGTCAAATTCACCAGTCTCACGGATAGTACCTAGAGGCAAACGAACTTCTGACTTAGCAACTTCAACACCAACAGCTGAGATAGCGTCAGCGATGTCACGAGTACCGATTGAACCGAATAACTTACCTTCGTCACCAGCTTTAGATACTAATGTAACTTCTGCTAATGCTTCTAGTTTTTCAGCGCGTGCTTGTGCAGCAACTAACTGTTCAGCGATTTTCGCTTCAAGTTCTGCACGACGAGCGTCAAACGTTTCAATGTTAGCTTTAGTCGCAGGAACTGCCTTACCTTGAGGGAAAAGGAAGTTACGTGCGAAACCAGATTTAACTACAACCTGTTCACCTAGGCTACCTAGGTTAGCGATCTTATCTAGTAGAATAACTTGCATGTTTCTACACCTTTTAAAAACTGTTAATCCGCTGCTTACTTATGTAAGTCAGTGTATGGAAGAAGGGCTAAGTAGCGAGCACGCTTAATAGCAGTTGCTAGCTGGCGCTGAAATTTAGCGCTAGTACCTGTGATACGGCTAGGTACGATTTTGCCACTTTCTGTAACATAGTTTCTAAGAGTAGCTAGATCTTTGTAATCGATTTGTTTTACGCCTTCCGCTTTAAAGCGGCAGAACTTACGACGTCTGAAATAACGTGCCATGAGATTAATTCCTCAAATAATTCTTTCGATATGCTGAGCATGCAAAACCAATTGGCTAAGGCCGTTACGACCTTCGTGGCGATTTAAAAAACCACTCACTTGCAATGCCTGCCCAACGTGCAAATGTTGAGTCTGTTGTTGCATTTGCTTTCCACTGGCAACTACCTGAAGCCTCACGTAACTATTACGGTTAAGGTCTGCTTCGGTTTGCATCGATTTATGTTCTACAACAAAAATACAATGCGGGATGCCAGCTGGGCTTTGGCTAAACTTGGGCGTTTTACAAACTACCCCAGATATAACCAGCTGATTCATAAAAGGGCTAACCATTTATATTTACCGCCAGTTAAACGCCATGCTTGGACTCAAAACAATTAAGCAGCTGGTGCTTCTTTCTTCTCTTCTCTTGCAAGAGGAGACGCTTCAGTTTCAGCAGTTTTAGTGCGGATAACTAAGTTACGAAGCACTGCATCGTTGTAGCGGAAAGTAGTTTCTAGCTCGCTGATTACTTCAGTTGGTGCTTCAACGTTCATTAGAACATAGTGAGCTTTATGAAGCTTGTTAATTGGGTAAGCCAATTGACGACGGCCCCAATCTTCAAGACGGTGGATAACACCACCAGCTTCAGTGATAGAACCAGTATAACGTTCGATCATACCAGCAACTTGCTCACTCTGATCTGGGTGAACCATGAATACGATTTCGTAATGACGCATGGATATTCCTTACGGTTAATAGAGCCTTCTACCGTTTCGGCCGGTCGGTTTAAGGCAAGGAATTAATAGTTTAAAAGCCGAAATGAGCGCGCATTTTACGCTTAGTAGGATAATTAAGCAAGCAAGTTTTTAAAGCTTTTATAGATAAGTGTTTATAGGTAAGTATTACGAGCTTTGCTCGTCGCGTCAGCAAGCTGTACGCCTACAGGTAAAGCTGAACTCGGGGTTTAATATTTATTGTAGACGCCGAGCTTGCTCGCGTGAAAGCGCAGCTTTTAATCAAATCGTTATAGTTACGATTACAACCAAAAAACATTACGAGCTTTGCTCGTCGCGTACAGCAAGCTGTACGCCTACAAATAAAGCTAAACTCGGGTTTAATACTTATTATAGACGCCGAGCTTGCTCGCGTGAAAAGCGCAGCTTTTAATCAAATAGTTTATTCTAGTTACGCTTACAACCAAAAAACATTACGAGCTTTGCTCGTCGCGTCAGCAAGCTGTACGCCTACAGGTAAAGCTAAACTTGGGGTTTAATATTTATTGTAGACGCCGAGCTTGCTCGCGTGAAAGAGCAGCTTTTAATCAAATCGTTATAGTTACGATTACAACCAAAAATTAAGCACTTATGATTCAATCAATATGTTGTTTAAAATATAGCCTTGCCATTTATTTAACAGCAATTTATTCTAGGTTACAGTTGATGTAGTCGCATAAAAGGTGATCAATAAAATATAAACTAAAATCAAAAGGATTTTTAAAATGATATCACTAAAATCACTTGATCGCGTTGTTCCTTCCTCATATTTAGCACCAGCTAAAGCCCACGACTTACTCGAAAGCCTATCTTCTGCCGCAAATTTAAAAAAGTACTTTAATATTGATGAAGCAAATAGCACTAAGCTTTCTGATATTATTACTTTGGTTGACAGTGCTTATGAAATTATTAAAGACCCCAATATAGATGACCTAGTCGAGGAAATAAAAAAGGTCATTGAAAATATAGTCGTTCTTTTTTCAGCTGAACAAATAAAAAAAATTAAAAGCTCTGAAATTTATCAAGAAGCCTATAAAGCATTTCAACTTTGGTCTGTTCTTGAAACACCAATTGGTGAACAAACTAACGGATTAAAAAAAGAGTTTGAATTTACTAAAGAGCACAAATCAAAAATTGATCAACTTAGTGTTGGTGTAACAGCTGGTGCCTACGGTGAATTTAGTATCTCTGTTTTAAATGACACAAAGCGCCCAACATTTTTATCCAAAACACTTCCAAATGGGTTTTGCCTCGTCAATCAAGATGTAAAAGCTGCCTATGATATTAATGTATCAACATCAACCTCTGCTAATATTTTTAAAATAGGTGCCGGTTTAGATAAATCAGGTAGTGTGGAGTTTGATTCGTACTACCAAGTAAATGAAGAAACTACTAGCTATAAAACCCTGTGGAGTATGTTTAAAAAACCAGTTCGCCCTTGGAACTTGAACGATATAAACACTCAATTAGTCAAGCGTACTAGTAGTGATGCTAGAGAGGGATATCGTGCATTTTCAATTAAAATGGCATCTTCTCTAATATTATCTGGCGAATTAGAAATTGGAAAATCACTCGCTTCAAAAACAAATCTTAAAGGGCATCTTATTGGAGTAGACGCCTCCGTAGCAGTCTCACTTTCAAGGCGCCAAGAAATAGCTGGTGACTTGGAACTTGATGTATATCGTAATGATCAACAGCAAATAGAACTATTACTAACTTTAAGAGAAACAGAGCAGACAAAAAACACCTTAAAACTAGCACTTGAAGCAGAAATTGAAGGAATGGATGCACTCGCCAAACAGTACATAGAAATGCTGCTTGGTAAAGGTAATGAACTGGTTAGTAAGCTTGAGGAATACAGTAACCCTGGCCAAATCTTAGTTGATGACATATTACATACAATTGATGAAGATACATGGTACAAGCCAATAGCCGAAATCACACTAGGACAAAATGAGATCGATGATGTAATTAAAAAGTTACTTGATGATGAGCTAATCGTGCAATTCAATAAGACATTGCTCTCAACAGAAGCGGCCCCAGACGACTTAGCAACATCTATAATTAATAGATTACTGAGTTTATTTGGTGTTGTGCAATCAAATGCTGACCCTATTTTTATGGCTGCTCAGCACAAGTCAGAAAAATATCTGTCTGAAAAAATAAAAATATTACAGCAAAAACTTCGTGAGAAAGCGGATGAGTTTGCTAACGATTTAAAAGAGAAAACAGCTTCCCAACTAAAACCTATCGCTTCGCTCGGCGATGACGTAGCACAGACGATTGCTAATTTTGATCAAAATATAGAAGCTAATTTTAATCGTGTAATAAATCGATACCAGATATTTAAAAAGAACATCACTGAAAAATTAGAAAAAGCAGCCAACATTAAGTTTGGTCTTAATTTAGAATCGATTAAACAACAACGTTTATTCGAACTTCAAAAATTAAAAATAACAATCCTCCAACCAGAAAATAAACAAGTACAAACCTTATTCCGCTGTTTAGCGATAGGCGACGGGAAAAAAGCCTCATTACTTATGCAAGCATTAAACAGAGCGGGTGCAATAAACTTAATACCTATCACTACACGGTTTGAAACAGCACTTAATAGTTCAACTCGGCTGGGCCTAAACATTATTGGCTTTGATATTAGTAAAGTACGCGATATTAATCGAGACTTAACGGTTGAAGTTGATGCCAATGGTAACTTATATGTTAAACACGATTACACCATTAAAGGAACTGCATCAGGGCTTTCAGAATCCAGACAAGCAAAATTAGGAATCATCTTTGGTGTTGCGCAATCAGCATTAGATCCCGAGTTTAATGGTGCTATTTCACTTGAATATACAAATCAAGATAACAAACTGCACAATTTAAGAGAGATTGAAGACTTCTTTGATTCCCTTGATTTATCGACCCACCGTCATGCCGACTCTTTACCAATAAATGTACCCATACTTATTCCCGAGCAAAATATAAAAGTCGCAATTAATCGTTATCAACATAGTATTGAAAACAGCAACATTTATACTAGTAGCGTCATAGCAATGACGATGCGTTCTGGGCATGAAGTCTATGCACAATTTGAACAACTAAATGGCGATAAGCTATATCATAATGCAGCACGTTATTTAATTTACTTACAAAGTGGTTCGCCTTTTGAAAGGAAAGTTATTTTTAATATACTGCATTTATATGCCCTAAAAGATGAATCATATAATGATCTAAGTATATTGTTTGACCATTTATTAGATGGGGATTCTAGTAGAACCGTTGATTTCCGTCGTATTAAAAAAGATTTAAAAAATACAGATAAATGGGATGACTATCTTGCGCTTGTCCCTGATTCTCAAAATGGTGCCAATGTAAATAAGTCATGGAAGGGAGTAGCTAAACGCCTTACAACCATTGGAAAAGCTGCAAGAGCACTAAAGCGTTTTCCAACAACATTAAAAAATGTAAAAAAAGCAGTTAAAGCATTTGATGCCAGTACAAACCATTTTGAAACGCTAGAAAAACTAAATCAAACCTTACTAAAACTCACTCACGAATTGGAAGAAGACTTAGATTATTGGATTGGGGTTAAAAGCATAACGCAAAACCTGATAGATGATTTATTCTCAAAATTAGGATGGGGTAAAGCAGGAATAAATACGCGTTTACTTATTTTTTGTCTTTTACTAGAGGACTCTATCGAACTTGAGAGTTCACTATTTTTAACGACCATCACGTTAAGTAATCAGTCCAACAATAGAGAAATCATTAAAATTTGATAATCAACCTGGATTCTGGTTAAGACACTTACTAACCTACTGAATTATAATGATATTTAAATTTATTTTCTCTAGCCAGAGATTTTCAGTGAAAACAAGGCGAATTTACGCGTCAATAGCTGACCTATTGCAAGTAAATTCAACGCAGTGAGCGCTGAAAATAGTTGCTTGAGGTAGATTTATTATCCAGAGTTTAGGTTAACTAGCGGCCCATAATAAGCTCGCTTACTATAGTTATTGTTTAGGGTAATTGGAAGGGAAAAATGCTTTTTTAGCATCTTCATCAAACTCTTTTTTAAAGGCTATATCAGTACCAATTACGCGTGCACGTGCAACCGCTGGGCGGCTATCAATGCTTTCAAACCAACGTTTAAGATTAGGATAAGGCGCTAAGCCCTCTTCACCTAATACAACCGGTGCTTTATCAATCCAGCCCCATGCAGATACATCAGCAATGGTATACGTATCACCCACTATAAAGTCACGACCTTCAAGGTGCGTATCAAGTACTTCGTAATGGCGCTGCGCTTCACGTAAATAACGATTAACCGCGTAATCAAGCCCTTCCGGTGCCATATGTCTAAAGTGAACACTTTGTCCTGAATACGGACCTAAACCCGATGCGATAAACATTAACCACGACAGCATTTCAGCGCGGTCATCGCCCTTGCCTTCTAGCTTCCCATACTTTTCAGAAAGGTACATTAAAATAGCATTCGAATCGAACACACGCGTTTCACCATCAACAATTGCTGGCGCTTTAGCGTTTGGATTAATTGCTTTAAATTCAGGTGTATGTTGCTCACCTTTTAAAGTATCAAGAGGAACAAGTTCAAACGGTAAGCCTGTTTCTTCTAAAAAGAGTGCAACCTTCATTGGGTTAGGAGTATGGTGAAAATAAAATTTAATCATGTAAAGTTCCTCAATAATTGAGCAACGATTAAAGCACAACTTGAGCGGGTGTTCAAATTAAGTTTTAACCAAGTAAAATACACAGTTAAAACGTGATTTAATTGTGAGGATTTCGTGATACCTCATTCGTAAATATCATTTAAGCTGAATGCAATATCAGCCTTTGCGAGAAGTAACATGCCTTTTAAAGCACTATCCCATCCATTTTTTATCTCACTTGTTGGGTTAATAATTTTTTGCTTTCAAAGCCAAGCTGCTGAGCAAGTAACTATTTCCAGTACAGCTAATCCGACTACCTTTTTAGAGCTTTACACATCGCAAGGTTGCAGTAGTTGCCCACCAGCAGAGCGCTGGATTTCAACGTTTACAGATGATGAAAAGCTATGGACTGATTTAATTCCTATTAATTTTCATGTTACTTATTGGGATTATTTGGGATGGAAAGACCCGTTTGCCTCTGCTGTTTTTAGTAAAAGACAACGCACGTATAAGGCACTCGGTAAAAGTAAGATTGTAGCAACACCCGGGTTTATGGTTAACGGCAGCGGGTGGCAAGGTTGGTTTTATAAACAAGCCATACCTGTAGCTAAAGCCCCTTATTTAGGCAATTTAAAAGCGACTATAAACAACAGTAAAATTAATCTCGAATACGATACGGTTAATACCGAAGGTGGTACTAACCAAAACTTAATAGCTCATGCAGCTCTGTTAGGCTTTGGTATAGAAACACAAATACACAGCGGCGAAAACGCAGGCCATAAATTAAAGCACGACTTTGTAGTTATTGGTTACGAGCAAAGTGACATGCAAACCAAGCAGCAATTATCACTAACTGACTTAACCCTGCCTCACGCTAAAAAAATATCGCCAACAAAGCAAGCCCTAGTACTTTGGGTATCTGAAAAAGGCGACCCTACCCCGCTACAAGTTGCAGCCGATTGGTTTTAAAAAATAAGGTTAATTGGAATAAAATTACTAATTAACAACTCAGCGCGCAATAAATGTCCTTTATATCAACTATAGAAAAAGGCTTTCAATAATTTAAAAACTAATGAATTAGCATTGTTATTACAAAGAATTTATTCTTTTTTATTGTGTGTACCTGCATAAAACATAAATAACATTGTATTTACATCAACTTTTGTTTATAAAGTAAGTTGAATGGACTCTTGAAATAAGTAATTGACTTATAAGTATAAAAAACAAGCGCCTATCAATAAAAACTTCTGCAATTATCTATATGGACAAAAATTTATGCGAATTAACCAAAGCCACATTAAAACAATTGTAATCGCTGCAATTACAGCTTCGTCTTTAGCTGGGTGTGCTACAACATCATCAAAAGTAATAGAAACACCAACTGTTGCTAGTTATAACACAAGCTACTCAGGTACAAAAAGTAAACTAGTCGTAGGTCAGTTTGTAAACCGTTCGAGCTTTCAAAATGGTATATTTTCATCAGGCCAAGACCGTTTAGGCAGCCAAGCAAAAACAACACTAATGAGCCACTTACAACAAACAAATCGCTTTAGTGTGCTTGATCGCGACAATATGGCAGCCCTTGCAGAAGAAGCAAAGTTAACAGGTACAAAACAAGTTCTTAGCGGTGCTAAATTTGTTGTAACTGGTGATGTAACAGAGTTTGGCCGTAAAGCTATTGGTGACCGCCAACTTTTTGGCTTATTGGGTAAAGGTAAATCGCAAATTGCTTACGCTAAAGTAACGCTTAATGTTGTTGATGTTACTACATCAGAAGTTATTTATTCAGTGCAAGGTGCTGGTGAATACAGCCTATCAGAACGTGAAGTTATTGGTTTTGGTAGCACAGCTTCATACGATGCCACATTAAATGGCAAAGTGCTTGACCTAGCTATTCGCGAAGTCGTTAACAAGTTAGTGACTGGTCTTGAAGCTGGCCAATGGGGCAATAAATAATGAAAAAGCTAATTACCTTAGCATTTGTTTGTATAGCCCTAACGGGTTGTAACTCAACGAAAGAACCTATTTACTATTACGGCGACTATAGCACTGCCGTATACGCCTATTTAAAAGCAGATGACGTAACAGCCGAAGATCAAATTAGTATGCTTGAGCAAATTATTGCCGATGCCGCAAACAAAAGTAAGAATGTTGCGCCTGGCCTACATGCTCATCTAGGTATGCTGTACTTTGAAACGGGTAATCCTTCATTAGGCACTACCCACTTCGAAACTGAGAAATCACTTTTCCCAGAATCAGTTCATTACATCGACTTCCTTCTAAAATCTGCGAAAGGCGCTTAATATGCTTAATTTAAAATCATACACAGCGATCGCATTAGTCACATTACTCGCTGGTTGTGTTTCGCCTCCACCAGCACATGACTACACAGCATTTAAACAAGCAGACCCTCACTCAGTTATTATTTTACCTCCACTGAATAATACACCTGAAGTAATTGCACCATACAGTGTGATGGCTCAAATGGTCGCGCCTATAGCTGAGTCGGGTTTTTATGTTTTTCCTGTTGCTTTAGTTGATCAAACCTTTAAAGGTAATGGGCTCACTGTTGCAAGCGACGTGCACCAAGTACCAGTAAATAAATTACATGAAATTTTTGGTGCAGACTCTGCGCTTTACATCACTATTGAAGAATACGGTACTAGCTATGTTGTAATTTCTAGCGAAACAGCTGTAACTGTGTCAGCCTCATTAGTTGATTTACGCACTGGCGAGCAATTATGGCAAGGCAAAGCAAGAGCCTCTTCAGCTGAACAACAAAGTAATGGCGGTGGTGGCCTTGTAGGCATGCTTGTTATTGCAGCAATTAATCAAATTGCTGAAACTGTCACTGATAAAGGTTTTGAAATCGCAGCAATGACTTCAACACGCTTACTTTCTTCAGATGTTTACAATGGCTTATTATATGGACCTCGTTCACCTAATTATGGCCAACCAGCACCAAGCGAAAAGAAAAAATAACTCTTATTGTTATTAACCTAAAGCTTGAAAAGGCCGAACCATTAAATGGGATTCGGCCTTTTTAATAACAGCTTACTTAGCTAAAAAGCTTAGTAAAGTTACTTTTAAGTATTTAGAGCAGATTTTAAAAACTAAAATTAATAGCAACAGAAAAAATAGTTTTTATAATAATACTAACTAAAAAAGCCACCATAAAAAACATAGCAAATGCTGAAACAGCCCTAGGGCAAGAGCATGAAAAAAGTCTATGCGTTCAGTACCTTTTCAAGGTAGGCTGTACTGCGCATAGCTTTTTTCTGT
>NZ_JANJGQ010000031.1:0-45471 GCF_030847595.1 Pseudoalteromonas sp. 20-92 | reverse complement strand
GAGGAATCAGACCACACCAGCGTTAAACAACGACTAACATACGCAAAAGAAGGCAAACAACCAAAACAACTACTGCGTTTTGCAGGAATACCACGTCAGATAATGCCAAAAGGACTCCCGTTTGAGCTTAAATCGTACCTTGAACTTGTTGAATTAACAGGACGTTGTATACGAGAAGACAAACGCGGTTATATTGAAAGTACACACTTGCCTTTACTAGAAAGGGTGAATATATCTTTAGAAAACTGGTTAAAGCTTACAACCCAATTTACGCGCGTATTTCATGGCGCAGTAGGCAGGCCAGCCTCACAAGCAAGTTATTGTGAAACTTAAAGCGAAAGCGGCGAGCGAATATCAGTAACTGCGAAAAACTACTGGCATAAAATTTAAACTACTCAGTAAAACTATTCAGTAATAAATCACAACTGCATTATGCAGTTATTTTCATGCGCTTAATTTAGGTTTAAGCGTGATAATGAGTTATTTTATGGATGAAAAGTAAGTAACCGAGTAGTAAAAGATAAATTCTTAACCTAAAAAGTGAATCTAGCCTAGATTGACTTTATTTATTTGGAGTGGCTGTCTAGTTTCGCCGTTTTGTAGGCAGGCCAGCCTCACAAGCAAGTTATTGTGAAAACTTGAAGCGAAAGCGGCGAGCGAATATCAGTAACTGCGAAAAGCTACTTGCATAAAGCTTAAGCTACTCAGTAAAACTATTCAGTAATAAATCACAACTGCACCATGCAGCCATTTTTATGCGTGTGATTTAGGTTTAATAGAGTTAATGACTTATTTAATAGGTGAAATGAAAGTAATCCAGTAGGAAAGGTAAATTTTTAACCTAAAAGATAAATTTTATGACACAGTTTGGCTTGTATAATTAAAGTGGCTGTCTAGTTTCGCCGTTTTTCTCAAATATCGGTAACCCGTTTCAAAACACTAATTAAAACAACACCAAACGCCCACTTTATATTCTGCATAAAACACTGTAATCGATTGAACCAAAATAGGAACTCAGCTATGGTTAAACCATCAATAAAAATAAATTAAAAACGAGTTAATCTAAAGGCTCGTTAGTTGCCTCGGAGGGATTTGTGATTATTCGTGCGTTTGATAAGGCTGATTATCCTTCAGTGCAAAGCATATATAAGCAAGGTATTGATACCGGAAACGCCACCTTCCAGCAGGTAACTAAAAGTTGGGATGAGTGGAATAATTCAATGCTTAGTCACTCTCGGATTGTGGCAGTGGACAATAATAATATTCTAGGCTGGGCTGCACTTTCAGCCATATCAACTCGAGAAGTATATTTTGGCGTAGCAGAAGTTAGTGTGTATGTTGCATTGGATGCTCAAGGAAAAGGAATTGGGCAAAATTACTTTCAAATCTAATTTCAGATTCTGAGAGAAATAACATATGGATGCTTCAAGCTGCTATTTTTCCTGAAAATAAAGGTAGCCTCAAACTTCATAAAAATAATAACTTCCGCCAACTAGGTATTCGTGAAAAACTTGGTCAAATGAATAATGTTTGGCGTGACGTTGTACTAATTGAAAGGCGAAGTAAAGTTGTAGGTGTGTAACTTCGAACATTATGATTTATCTCTGCTAGTAATTGGAATAAAGCGACCAGCGTCGCTGCTTTCACTAACCATAATAAAACACGCTTACTAAGCGCTAATACCTTGTTTTAAAAAGTACTCCACTGCTTTATCAGTATGGGGCTTAAACGCCTTCCAACGCCCAATTGCTTTGCTATTTAATGGTTTGCGTACTTGTACTTTACTGGCGGTAGAGACCGGTGCGGTGTTTAAGTGAAAATCTATACATTTCTCTTGCCACTCTAAGTTACAAAAGCTGACTAACTCTTTAATTTGCTGCTCGGGCTGTGAGACTAATTCTTCGTATTTTACTAATTTTATATTGCTGTGTTGCATGCTGAAGTGCTGCATTAGGTTGTAAAAACGGCTGTAAAATTTAGCGGTATCGAGTAAGTCGAGCGAGTACGCGTAGTAGGGGTTATTAATGGTAAATAGCTGGCGATAGTTACCAATACAGGTGTCCATTGGATTGCGCAGCATACAAATAATTTTAGCGTTTGGCAGTGCTTTGGTTATTAAATCGATGTAAAAAAAGTTAAACGGGAGCTTATCAATAAAGTGCTTATGGCTGCCTGTTATTACGCGTGTTGCGTTTAAATAGGTTGACCCAAGCTGATTAAAATCAAGCTCGTAGGCTTTACTGAGTGTTTGAGTGTCGAGTACATGAGGTGTTTGCGTTTGGCTTAGCTTTTTAACACTTAGGCCAAAGTCTTGTAATTCACCGGCTGATTGCACGTCGCTGTGGCTTGATAAAATACGCTCAACTAGTGTGGTGCCAGAGCGGGGCATGCCCAATACAAAAATAGGTTCGGCCGTTGGGTTACCTTGTGTTGGCGCTTGTTTATGCTGCTCACTTAAGCGTTTAATATGTTCAAATAACTCAGTTGAGCTTTTATGATCAAACGGCTGCACAGCACGTTTTGCTACTTTACCTTGCTCTAACGCGTTAAAAGCCTCTGAAAATTCACCAATATCTTGATACTCTTTAGCTAAAGCATGGCCAATATGTAGTTTTGCATCGGGGTGTGTTACTTGCTCAAATACATTTTTTAAGCGCTCAATATGATTGTTTTGCTTACTTACTTTAGTTAAATCACTTAATGCAAAATGACTTTGATGATGCAGTGGGTTAAGCGCTATGGCGTTTTCAAAAGCGTGTTGGGCTTTATCGAATAATCCTAAAAACTTAGCGCTTACACCGTAGTTATAATAAAACGGGGGTTGAGCTTTGTTAGCCGCTTTAGCCAGTTTTATAGCGCATTCAAAGTAGTTAAGTGCTTGCTTGTGAATACCTGCTTGAGTAAGTGCAACGCCAAGTGTGTCGGCATCAAGCGCTTTAGTTATTTGTTTTAATGAAACCGATAGGGCAGTATTTTTTGCTTTTTGTAATTCGCCAGTAAGTGCGTAACATTTAGCAAGTTGCGCGGTGTATTCAATACTTTGGCCAAGTGTGAGGGCTTTTTCGATGAGCTTTATTGCTTTGTGTATTTGCCCAACAGTTAAATTAACCATTGCCAGCAAAAAATACCCATCAGCAAAGTCTGGTTTGAGTGTAACTAACTCCACTAGGGCTTTGTGTGCTTGCTCTATTTTACCTTGGTTTAGGGAGTGTATTGCGCTTTGATGAAGTTGCTTTAAATTTGGTTGCATGGTTTTTGGTAATTATTTTGTGAAAGAAAATAAAAAGGCTCAAATAAATTTGAGCCTTAAAACATTGTTTAAAAATTACTATAAATTATATTTCAAATTTGTAGTTAAATTTAACACCTACCGTAAGCGGGCGATTAATGTAATGGCCGTAGTTACGTTGTATGTCGGCGCCATTAGCGGATGTTATATCGGCATCTGAACGACGAACGGAGGTAACCGCGTATTTGTTGAATAGGTTATCAACATATAGCGTAGTTGACCATGCATCGGCTGTTAATTTAGCTGATATATTACTTAAGCTGTAACCTGGTAGTGTTTCGCCGTTATCACGAAGTCCTACTCTTGAAAGCACGTCGCTTTGCGCGGTTAAACCGTAGTTAATATCAAGCGTTTTGTCGTTAAACACGTCTGTTTGATAGTTTACACCCATCGAAAATTGGTTTTCAGGCGAACCTGGCAAACGGTCGCCGTCTTCTGCGCCACCGGTACCGTCGGCATTAAACAAAAATGGTGCATCTGATGTTAGCTCTGCTTTTGTATAAGCATAGGTTGCGTAAACCGAAAACGAGTCAGATAAAATAGCGCGGGTTGAAATTTCTACCCCTTTTGCATTAGCGCTACCTGCGTTTGAAATATATGTTAATTGGCCTATATCCGTAGCGCCCGTAATTTGTGCATCATCCCAATCTATATTAAATAACGCGGCATTAAAGTGTAGCTGGCTTCTAAACCATGTACTTTTAAAACCTAGCTCGTAGTTAGTTGTTGTGTCGGCTTCAAATAATAATTCGTCAGGTTGACCACAGCCTTTTTGTTGATCCTCCGAAATAGCTTCCTCACATGACACTAAACCGTTAGAACCGCCAATTCTAAAGCCTTCACTTACCGTTACATAACCCATTACTGAATCAGTAAACTGGTATTTAGCATTAAATTTAAATAAGTTACCGTTATCGCCAGCTTTATCTTTTTCGTATGCAACAGTGATTACATCAGGATCTACGCCACCATATAATGTATTTGCTAGTGGAAAGTCAAAAGCAGCTTGCGATTCTACATCGTATTCGTAAAAACGTGCACCAATGGTAATATCTAATTTTTCGGTAACTTGGTAGCCAACTTCACCAAATAGTGCAGACTCAGTGACGGTGCTTTTTGTAAGCTCTAAGTATTCTAATGAGTCAGGTCTTAGCTGCTCGCCACCAAAGTTATCAATAGCGAATTGGTCAAACCCAGGCGTAAACTCTCGGCTTGACGCTTCGGTTTCTGTTTTGTTGTAAAAGCCACCCACAATCCAGTTAAAGTCGCTATCGCCTTGCGATACTAAACGCAGCTCTTGGGTGAAGGTGTCTTCTTCTTCAATCTCGCGGGTAAAGGCTGAAAACGATGGAAATTCTTCATAGCCGTAATCTAGGCGAATAAGTAAGTCTGTTTGGTCGCGTTGACCGTCGGCATCAAAGCTCGAAATACCCGTTGCCGATACTAGCTCAGCAAAACCTAAATCGGCTTTTAGTTCAAGGCTTAGTAATTGATCTTTTTTCTCGCGCGGCTCTTCAAAGCGATAAGCCGATTCGTATTTACCTATTACGTCGCTTAAACCGTTGTTTGCATTAAGGCTGTTGTAATGAACAATCGAGCGGCCTTCGCTGTCTTGGTTTTGGTAAAAGTAGTTAAGCGTACCTTCAAACGATTCATTTGGTTTAAAGCGAACAGAAATACGACCAGTAGTGGTGGTTTCGCCGTTGGCGTCTTTCACATTTTTAAGGTTGTTATTAACTGCTGAGCTGTCGCTCCAATCTGGATCTGGCAACGATACGCCAGATTCACGTACTACGTAGCCGTAATCGATAAAACCCGGATCTTCATATACGTTTAAGCTGGCGCGTACTGCTAATTTATCTTCGATAATAGGAAGGTTAAATATAAAGCCGCCTTCGCCACCTAAAGAGTCACTTTCTTTTGTTTGAAATAGGTCGCCGTATACTTCAAGCGATGTAAAATCAAGCTCAGGTTGTTTAAGCATGTAGCGAATTGCGCCGCCTAATGTGCCTGCACCATAAAGCGTGCCTTGTGGCCCAATTAATACTTCAACACGCTCAATATCTACTAGGCGCATATCTACCGAAACCGGAATTTCGTTAATGTAAGTAGATACGGTGCCGCCATCTGATGATGGACCAGATGAATTAGTATTTAAACCACGAACAATAATAGGCGAGCCAGAGCGGCCACCTTGATCGGTAATTGTTAAACCAGGTACCCAGCGCGCTACATCCGCAAGCTCATTGATATTTTGATCTTTCATTATATCAGCGTCTAGGGCTGTAATATTTAACGGTGCATTTTGCACAGAGCCGCTGCGCCTTGTTGCTGTAACTTCGATTACTTCGAGTGATTTGTTTTTAGCTGCAACTTCTTCTTGAGCAAGTGCGGCATTAGGCAATAAAAATACGCTAGAAACAGCGCTCGAAATAGCCAAGGTTAACAAGCTTGGTTTAAACATAAAAAGTGATCCCCGGTTCAAATGTTTTACATTAGTAAATTAAGTTAAGCAGTTTATCAGGGAGTGAAGTAGCTTGGAATGTTTAAATTGAATTTTAATTCACTTTTATAGAATAAATATGGTTTATGTGTGGGGTTTTTATTTAGCTAATAGGCAATATAAGCAATAGCTTAGTGCTATTAGGTACAGTTAGGTTAAAAATCACACCCTTGTTTAAAGGTAAATAGTCATTCATATTTTAAAGATGGTGTTATGACGTGCTCGTTAAACAAATTATTACATTAAAATTAATATTTCATAATGTCATTACTTATACTTTTATTAGCACTATTAAAGTGTATTTTGATCCCCATTAAGAATGTTAAGTCGCCATTATTAGTGACAGTTTAAGTTATTGAGTGAGCGTGTTTGATTGCCGCTTCGTATTCTCTTTTTTGTTTTGTCCGCACTTTTTTGTGCGTGTTTTTAAGGATTAACAATGAGCCAACTATTTTCGCCTTTATCACTTGGGAAAGTAACGTTAGATAACCGTATTATTATTGCACCCATGTGCCAGTATTCAGCAAACAATGGCGCTGCTAGCGATTGGCATACTATTCATTTGGGCCAATTGAGTTTAAGTGGTGCAGGATTACTTATTTTAGAGGCAACAGCAGTAAACCCAGAAGGGCGTATTAGCTATGGCGATTTAGGGCTTTGGAATAACGAAACTCAACAAGCACTAGACAAAAGCCTAAAAGCAGTAAGGCAATACAGCCCTATGCCTATTGGTATTCAGCTGGCGCATGCTGGGCGTAAAGCATCAACTGAAAAACCATGGGACGGTGGTGATGCCATTGCACCTGATGAGGTAAATGGCTGGCAAACGCTCGCACCATCGGCAATTGCGTACGACGATAGCAGCCCAGTACCAAAAGCAATGAGCCAATCTGACATAGATTCATTAATTAATGATTTTGTGAGTGCAGCCAAACGCGCTGATGAACTCGGCCTTGATTTAATCGAGCTACATGGTGCGCACGGTTACCTGTTACACCAGTTTTTGTCGCCACTTTCAAACAAGCGCGATGACAACTACGGTGGCAGTCTAGAAAACAGAATGCGCTTATTGCTTGAGGTATTTAAAGCGGTACGCGCGGTATTCCCTAGTGATAAAGCGGTAGGTGTGCGTATTTCGGCAACTGATTGGGTTGAAGGTGGCTGGGATTTAGAGCAATCGATAGTGCTTAGTAAAGCGCTTGATGAACTCGGTTGTGACTTTATTCATGTAAGTACGGCGGGCCTAAGCCCAGAGCAACAAATACCAGTTAAACCTAATTTCCAGGTACCGTTTGCAACAGCCATAAAAGAAGCGGTTAAAATGCCTGTTATAGCGGTGGGTTTAATTACACAGGCGCAACAAGCAGAAGATATTATTAGTGAGCATCAAGCCGATGGTGTAGCGCTGGCGCGTGGCATTTTATATAACCCGCATTGGCCGTGGCATGCAGCTGCAGAGCTTGGCGCTACAGTAACTGCACCTAAACAGTATTTACGTTCAAGCCCACATGGGCAGCCATCACCAATAAAATAAAGTTTAGTTTTTTTGTAAAAACCCAACCCGCGCTTGCTGGTTGGGTTTTATTATTTTTATAAAGTAGAGACACACATGACCCAAACAGGCGTTTCAGCGCAACCATTTAGCAATACACTCGTTACTATTATTGCTTTGTGTTGCGGTCTTATTGTTGCCAATATTTACTACGCTCAACCTATTATTGAGTTACTTGCCCCAGAAGTTGGATTAAGTTCACGCAGTGCTAGCCTTATCGTATCGCTTACACAAATAGGCTATGCTTTGGGGTTATTTTTTTTAGTGCCATTAGCTGACTTAATTGAAAATAAAAAGCTCATGCTGGTCACTCTTACTGTGTCGTTTTTGAGTTTAGTGGGTACGGCACTTGCTGATTCACCCAATGTAATGCTTATTTTGTGTTTGATGATAGGTATAAGCTCGGTTTCTGTTCAGGTGCTTATTCCGCTTGCTGCGCATTTATCGTCTGACGAAAAACGCGGACAAGTTCTTGGCAATATTATGGCGGGTTTGTTGTTAGGTATTTTGCTAGCAAGACCGGTATCGAGCCTAATAGCCGATCACTTTGGTTGGCGCGCTGTATTTTACTTTGCAGCAGGGTGCATGGTGTTTATTGCAGGCGTAATTTATTTTGCTATTCCAAGCAGGCAGCCTACCCATAAAACAACGTATTTTAAGTTATTAAAATCGCTTAAACAGTTAATGATTAGCCAACCAGTGCTGCGCCAACGTTCACTTTTTCAAGCATTAATGTTTGCATCGTTCAGTTTATTTTGGACAAGCGTACCGGTTGTGCTTGCCCGTGAGTATGGTTTATCGCAATCAGAAATAGCATTGTTTGCACTAGTGGGTGCGGCAGGTGCTGTAGCTGCCCCCATTGTTGGCCGTTTGGCTGATAAGGGCTATACGCATCAGGTATCGTTACTTGCCAAAGTAATTGCAGCAGTGTGCTTTTTACCAAGCTTATTTGAGCTACCTTACGGCATTATAGTATTGGCATTAACCGGTGTGTTTATTGATTTTGCTGTGCAGGCCAATATGGTATTGGGTCAACGTGCAGTGTATGCACTAGAGCCACAAAGCCGTGCGCGTTTAAACGCTATTTACATGACGAGTATATTTGTAGGTGGCGCAGTAGGCTCGCTTATTGCCAGCCCATTATATGAAGCGGGCGGGTGGACAGGTATTGCACTGGTGGCTACCTGCATGCCGCTTATTTCGTTGATTGGCTATTTAGTTACAACTAAAAAGCAAAGTAAGGCTGTGAGTTAAAAATCACTGTAAAGAGCACAATAAAGTCACCATGTTGCGTGGTGACTTTATTTAGCTTGTTTAGGTTAGTTTGGTAGTTAATTAAGTAGTTTGTTTTTTTGCGTTTGAAAAAGAGCTACCAACAGATGCAATAATTACAAGTAAAATAGCGAGCCACTGCCATAAAGTAAGCAATTCACCCAGTATAATAAACCCTGCGAGCGAGGCAATTGCAGGCTCTAAACTCATCATTACGCTAAACCCTTGTGAAGGCATGTTACGCAGTGCAACCATTTCAAGTGTGTAAGGCAGTGCGCTTGATAAAATAGCGATACCAATACCCAGTGGGATAATTTCCCATGTAAACGCGGCGCTTTGCAGAATGCCGCCGTAAGGTACTAGCACTATAGCGGCAACGGTCATACCCAATGCGACAGTTGCTCCACCAGAGCTTTGTGTGCCCGTTTTTTTACCAAATAATATATAACCTGCCCAACATGCACCAGCACCAAGCGCAAGCGCTACACCTAACGGATCAAGGCTGTCTTGGCCGCTCATATCAGGAAGCAGAAGCAAAATACCGGCAATAGCACACGCAACCCAAAATAAATCACGTTTACGGCGAGAGGAAAACAAGGCAACAGCAAGCGGGCCTGTAAATTCAAGCGCTACACCTATGCCTAGTGGAATGCGTTCAATGGCGTAATAAAACAAAATGTTCATGCCGCCTAAACTTAAACCATACACAATTATAGGAATACGATTACCCGACGTGGGTAAGTGTTTCCAAGGTTTAAACACTAAGCAAAGTATAAAGGCAGAAAAACCAAGCCTAAGGGCGGTTGTACCTTCAGGGCCAACAATCGGAAAAAGCTGTTTTGCAAACGACGCGCCCGTTTGAATGGTCATCATGGCAAGCAGTACACACACGATAGCCAGTAAATAACTTTTTGAAGATGCTTGCATAATACTCCTTAATTATACCAATCTGCATAAATCTTTCATTTAGAACAACTAGATACAAAAATTTTTGCCTAGTTCTAGCGTGATTTTCTTATCGTCAAATAGATCCTATACAAGCAGATTGGTATTACAACCAGTTGAATGGCAGGCATAGTATCTTTTTTTATATTTATACGTAAGGTTTTATGTTCAAAAGTAAGGAGGGTTATTCTAAATTTAAGTGGTATTTTTATTACTAAATAGCAGAAAAAGCTAGCAATCAGGACGAGTGCTAGCTTTTCATTGTATTAATGAGCGCTTTTTACTAGGCCATCTAAAGAGTAGAGGCCTCGTTTTTCGCTATTTTTACGTTTCACTTCTTCTAAAGCGCGCGACTCAACGGCATCAAATAACGCGTTAATGAGTCGATTAAAATGTTGATGCATTGCTGCACGAGCAGCATTTGCATCATGTTGCTTTAATGCATTATAAATAGCAGTATGTTCGTTCATTACGCATTCGTTGTTATTAGCACATACGCTACTGTAATCAGTTACAATTTGTGCATTAGTTAAGCGTAAATCCCATAAATTAGCGACGGCAAATTCAAGCGCTTTGTTACGCGTTGCACGTGCTATTATTTCATGAAATTCTCTGTCTGCTTGCTCAACATATAAGCCTTCTTGCATGGCTTCAAGCGTCTTGTTTAGTTTTTCAAGTTCTTGTTCTGTAATACTTAACGCTGCTAAAGCTGCAATTTCACCTTCGATGAGTGCACGGGCTTGAGTTAGTTCAAAAGCACTGATTTCTTGGGATTTGATTGGTGCGTCGAGGCTTTCTACTACGTAAACACCGGAACCCGTTTTTACTTCAACACGACCGCGCACTTCTAATGCGATAATAGCTTCTCTAATTGTAGGGCGGCTAACGTCGAACATCTCTGCTAGTTCTCTTTCTGGCGGTAAACGCATGCCAGCAGAAAATTCACCTTGGTTTATTAAAGACTCAACCTTATCAACGATGCGCCAAAATAAGCGACGATTTCCCATATTTTACCTTTATATACCTTAAGGACTGTACGCGCTAGATCTTGTAAAACTTAAAGCGTAGACCAAATGTTAAGACCAAAGGTTACCGTAAAGTTAACCACTATGTCAAAATTGCAAAGTCATATTATAACTAAAATCATAGTACATTATTGGTAATTTTTACATGTATTACCAATTTAATTTAAAATAAATAATTGGTAATCTTGATTGGTAGGTTTTGCTGTGATAGTTTTGCATCGTACTTTTTTGAAACAAATAATTTACATATTCAAAGTGCATGTGCCATTAGCAGCAATTGTAAAAAGTAATTTAAGCCAAATTGATTGCCCATGGAAGGGGGTCGCTCTGGCTTAGGTAATATTGGTAGCTAAGTCATATTATAAAATAAATTACTGTGGGCGTTAATTGTCGTTGGTTAACGCCCACATTTATTTTTAGATCTTTAGGATACCGTGTCGTTTGGGTAAATAACCCCTAATTGTTTACGGGCCTCGTCAAGTACTGTCATCACATTACGTGCTAATTGATGTGTGTTAATGTCCGATTGTAACTTTTTTTGACTAACCATTTGCATAAAATGCTCAACTTCAAATTTCATAAAGTGCTCGTCAAATGCGATAGACACTAACTCACGCTCTCCATTGTTAGCAATAAACTCTATTTTTTTAAGTTGTGATACGGCTTCGATACGAATACGGCCAAGTTCGCCTTGTATTTCGGTTATGTTGTCGCCTTGCGATATTTTGGAGTAACTAATAACAGCTTGTTTATCTGCGTAATTTAGTAATACATCGCCCGCACCATCTACACCTGTATCAAGCAATACGCCACTGGCACTCACGCTTTTTGGTGCGCCCCAAAGTGCAATGAGTAAATAAAGCGGATAGATACCTAAGTCAACCAGTGCACCATTAGCAAACTCAGGTAAAAATGTATTTGGCCGTTCGCCATTTTTGTACTTATCGTAGCGAGATGAATATTGACTATATTGCCCAATGTATTTACGTGGTGTGCCAATTTTTACCATTGCCTGTTGCAGCCGTGCAAAGTTAGGCAAGTGAGTGGTCATCATGGCTTCCATGTAAAGGCGCTGATGCTTTTTTGCTGTAGCTATAATGCTTGCAAGCTCTTTAGAATTGGCTGCTGATGGTTTTTCGCCAAGGACATGCTTTCCCGCTTCTAGGCACATAACGGCATATTGTTTGTGTAAGCTGTTAGGGGCGGCTATGTAGACAGCATCGACATTGTGATCTTGGCAAACTTGCTCGATTGAGGTGAAAATTTTAGCTTGGGCATTTTGTGGGTGTTTGGCTAAAAACGCTTCGCCGCTTGATACTGCACGCGAGCACACTGCGTACAAATTAAAATCGTTTAACGTATTTGCAGCGGCTAACAATGTGTCGCTAATAAAATTGGTGCCAACAATAACAAAGTTCATACCCGCTCCTTAGAAAATATAAGAGCGTTTAGTCTATCACTTTTTTAGCCCTGTATGTACGAGGAGAACACCCAAACCAGCGTTTAACATTAGCACATAATGTTGCTTGCTCCTGATACCCTAAAAGCTCAGATATGGTTGATATTGTATATTGGTTCTGCGCTAAGTAATGAGCAGCTAAAGCGCGGCGAGTGGCATCTTTTAGTTTTACAAAGCTCGTATTATGTTTTGCAAGTTCTCGGTGTAGGGTGCGAGGGTGCATACCCAGCGCAGCAGAAATAGTTTGGTTACTGCATTGATAAATAGGCAACATTGGCCTTATTAACGCACTGACTTGGTTGGGTAATGATTGCGTGTGCTCTGCATTTTTGGCTAAAAAACTCAGCGCAGCTTGTACCTTATTTAGCTCTGATTGCTCAAGCTTAAGTGCCAAGTCGCTTTTCACTATTACAATGCCGGCGCTATTACGGTGTTCTATAACGTCACAGCCAAAATAAGCGTTATAAGCGCGAGCGTTAGCACTTAATCTTTGTGGCAAAAATACATTCATTGGTTTACAGCGGTTATTGCTCAGCTTTTTTATAATAGCGAGTGCTAAACCAATGGTAAGCTCAATCGCTTGGCTAATGTTAGGTAAGGGTTTTAGGCTAATTTCGAATGAGAGAAATAAGCTTTTTTCATCCTCTAAGGGGTGCGACGTTAAACTCAGTGCAGGGCTATGTAAATGCAAGTATTTAACAACCCAATTGAGCGCATCACCTAAGTTAGTGCCGCTTTTGGCTGCTATTGCAACGTGTCCTAAAATATCAAAATTTTGCCTGCTTGCAAGCTGAAGGCCAAAGCTGAGGCAATTAAATTTACAGGCGCAGTATTCTAATACCTCGGCGTAGGCACGATAAGGCAAATATTGGTTTTCCAGGCATTCAAAGTCAATATTAATATTATTACTTCGCATGATCATATACGGATCGCCGCCAAACTCTCTAATTAGGGTATCTATACCTTGTAGTGACGTAGCTCTAATTAGGCTGCTCATAGTTAACCTCAAATAAACGGTGTCTAAAAATATCAAGTTTTGCTGGGTTTTTCTATGCACTATTGCCATTAAAGCCGTTTAAATTTTAATTAAGGTACACCATGAACAACACCGCATTTGACTACATTGTTATTGGAGCTGGCAGTGGCGGTTGCGTTATTGCATCGCGCTTGTCAGAGGATAAAAATGTAAGCGTGTGCTTAATTGAAGCAGGAAAAAGTGATAACAGCGCATTTGTTCAAATGCCAGCGGGAATTGCGGCGAGTGTGCCTTATGGTATTAATAGTTGGCATTACAATACAGTAGTGCAAAAAGCGCTGAATAATCGTTGCGGGTTTGTACCTAGAGGCAAAGTATTGGGTGGGTCAAGCTCGACTAATGCAATGGTTTATATTCGAGGTAATAAATACGATTACGACCAATGGGCGGCTAATGGCAATACTGGTTGGGATTTTGAGAGTTTACTCCCATATTTTATTAAAGCTGAAAATAATAAAACGTTTATAAATAATGATCTTCACGGTACAAAAGGCCCACTGCATATACAAGAGCTAAATAACCCAAGCCATGTCAATCAGTACTTTTTAAATGCTTGTGCTGAGCAGGGCGTTAATTTAAGCGACGATATAAATGGTAAAGAGCAAAGCGGCGCACGTTTATCGCAGGTTACTCAGCATAATGGCGAGCGGTGTAGTGCAGCAAAAGCGTATTTAACCCCGTATTTAAACCGCCCAAATTTAACGGTATTAACCAATAGCCACGTTAATAAAATAAATATAAAAAATAAGACCGCAAAAGGCGTGCAAATAGAGCGCAATAATCAGGTTATTAATTTGCTCGCACATAAAGAAGTAATACTGAGTGCTGGAGCGATTAATTCACCGCAAATATTAATGCTTTCAGGCATTGGGCCAAAAAATCACTTAAAAGCGCATAATATTGACGTTGCTGTGCCGCTTGAGGGAGTCGGTAATAATTTACAAGATCATTTAACCGTGGTGCCATTATTTAAAGCTAAATACAATAAAGGCACGTTTGGGATGAGCCTGTTAGGTATAGGGCATATTTTAAAAGGTTGTGTAGATTGGTTTTGCAAACGACAAGGGCGTTTAACCAGTAATTTTGCAGAGTCGCATGCGTTTATTAAATTACTTGAAGACTCGCCAGCGCCAGATGTGCAATTAGAATTTGTTATTGGGCTGGTGGACGATCATAGTCGTAAATTACACACTGGGCATGGTTACAGTATTCACAGCAGTATTATGCGCCCTAAAAGCCGAGGCACGATTACGTTAGCTGATAACAATCCGCGTAGTGCACCGCTTATCGACCCTAATTACTTAAGCCATCCAGATGATTTAACTGTAATGCTTGCTGGTCTTAAAAAAACACTCGCTATTATGCAAAGCAAAGCCTTTGATAGCATACGCGGAAAAATGGTGTATCCGCTTGATATAAATAACGATGAGCAACTTATTGCATTCATTCGTCAAACAGCAGATACCGAATACCACCCAGTTGGTACATGTAAAATGGGACAAGACTCAATGGCTGTGGTAGATACAAGCTTAAGGGTTCATGGGATGAGTAATTTACGCGTGGTTGATGCGTCTATTATGCCTAGCATTATTACTGGTAATACTAATGCACCCGTTATTGCTATTGCAGAAAAAGCGGCTGATTTAATTAAATCATCACTTAGAGATTAACGAGCTATAAAAATCATTTAGCCATTGTTGCCAATCGCTTTCAAGGTGCAGCATTTGCTTATGTTTTTTAGCATTTATGTGCTTAGTTTCATCTTCATTTGCCATATAGGGGCCAACGCGACAAAGCGGGCAATGGTTTGGTGTTAAGTATGTAGGCTTTGTAAGACGTGAGCTTAATTCGCTAGTATGTTTATCGATACTTTTTGGGCTGAAAACGTAAGTTATACCGCTGGTGTCTTTAACGTGTTTATCGCGGTCAACATTACGAATTTTATAACCTTCAAAGCGGCTAATATCAAAAGGCATTTGCCCACAATACTCAATGTTTAGATGAGTATTTAAACTGCCTTCTATATTCCATTCGCGATAGGGTTTTACATCCTTTGAGGTGATGTAGCACAGCATTGGACCATTTTTATCAAGCGCGTATTCGTTAGCGTATTTAATAAACTGGTGCAGTAAAGCGCGGTTAAGTACATTCATGCTGCTTTGGCGCGTGTTGTTTTCAAACGCTTCACGGCCAACAAACGCAGGTATGAGTGGAAACTGAAAAATAACCACATCAAAGCTGTGCTTGCTTTCACTTAGAGCTTGCCAACACGCAGGGTTTGTTACGTCAAAACCATTGAGTACTTCAACGTTGTGCGCTTTTAAATTGCTAAGTGCATTGTGCTGGTACTTTTGCTCAATAGTGGTCTGGTCATCGAAAGTAGATGCAACTAAAGCTTTTGGCGATAGGTGAGTGTAAATAGCATTCGAAAACGATAAATCGCCATCGCCTACGGTGAGTATTCGCCATTGAGGATTTAAGTACATATTTTATTTAGCGTTTATGTTTGTAGCAGTATTATTTATATCGCTATTTGTTTGTGAGTCTTTTGCTAGTAAACGATGAAACGCAAGTCTGGTTTTTAACCCTTCGATTGCGATTTGTTTAATAATAAGATTAAAAGTAATTAAAACAGCAAAGGCAATATGAATAGGGCCATGAGTAAATCCTGCATCTGTATCGTAAAGTGTTAAACCGAATAGCAAAAATAAGACGACTAAAAATATTTCGAGTAATTGACTAGAATAAAAGCTCAAACGACCTTCGCTTTTATGATCTTTTTTAATGCGAATAGCGCAAAAAAAAGGGATCACTTTGATTTTAAATGCAGCGTTTTTCTCTACGTAGTTTTCGCCTAGTTCATCGAGTTGTTGGCGTAGTTGGTCAATCATAGTGTGTCCTCAAATAGCAGTGCGCGGATATTACCTTATTACCGAACAATATTTAAGTTTACAGCTGCTATTTAGGATAAATACTCATACCAATAGTAAGGATATGACAAACGAAGACGACTGAGGTAAGTACAACACGCATTTTTTGGTAATCCTTGTGGTAGGTTTGCCATTGCGCAGTCGCTTTTTCAAAAAGTAGCACAAGCCAAAAACTTATAGCTAACCAACCCAATGCCCACTCAACAGGTACAAAGGCTAAAAATGGCACAGGAATAACCGGTAGTACGGCTTTTACTGCATCGCTATAGCTTTGCTCACCCGCTCGCCATAGGTTACCTGTCATAAATGCTAATATAGCAATGCTATAAAAAGTGAAAAATTCTAAGTTAATACTGTTACTACCAAACACAAGCGGCCAACCCACGCAGCCTAAAAATGGTATTAAGCCTAAGTAGCCTAATTGAATGTGATTGATAAACTTTTCCATAACAGTATGCCCTGTGTTTATATAATTAAAAGCGCGGGTATTGTAACAGTATTCTGGTCCAAAAATTAGAGCCCGTTTACCTTTACGGAAAAAGACACAATCTAGTTCAATCTTAAAAATCGATTGGTTTAATCTAAACAATCAATTTTATTTAATTTCTCATTACCCTTATTGTATTAATCAAGCCAACGCAGAAGGTCGTTTTAAACGAAGCGTTGATTACTTTTTAAATACATTAAACCTAGTTGAGGAAATACCATGAGCACTTCATTAATAAATACTAAATTACAACCATTCAATGCAACCGCTTACCACAACGGTGACTTTGTAGAATTGTCTGAAAAAGATGTTCTAGGTAAATGGTCAATCTTCTTCTTTTACCCAGCTGATTTTACATTTGTATGTCCTACTGAACTTGGCGATGTGGCAGATCATTACGCACAACTTCAAGAAATGGGCGTAGAGGTTTATTCAGTATCTACTGACACTCATTTTACTCATAAAGCATGGCACGACACGTCAGACACAATTGGTAAAATTACTTACCCAATGATTGGCGACCCAACAGGACGTATTACACGCAGCTTTGGTGTAATGATTGAAGAAGAAGGCTTAGCACTTCGCGGTACATTTGTAATGAACCCAGAAGGCGAAATAAAAGTAATCGAAACTCACGATTTAGGTATTGGCCGTAGCGCTAAAGAACTTGTTCGTAAAGTACAAGCTGCACAATACATTGCAACTCACGACGGTGAAGTTTGCCCTGCATCTTGGCAGCCAGGTGAAGACACACTTGCACCTTCACTAGACCTAGTTGGTAAAATCTAAGTACCTGATTTTCCAATCAAGTAAGGGCAGGTTACTGCCCTTAAATCAACAAACGTACGCTTGTTGATGCCTCCTATATCAATATATCTGTTTAAGCACATGCATTATTTGGCATGGGAGGCTTGCTGTTTAAATTTTCCTAAAAGGGTTAAGCCATGTTAGATAACAACATAAAAAATCAATTAAAAAGCCATTTCGAATCGCTTACTCAACCTGTTGAGCTGCTTATTGCCTTGGATGACAGCAAAAAATCAGCAGAAGTAGAAAGCTTAGCAAACGATTTAGCCTCACTAAGCGATAAATTTACGGTAATAAACAATCCTGATACAAGCGCTCGTCGCCCATCAATGGTTGTACATTCGCCTATTAAAAACACTCATATTACGTTTGCAGGCGTACCTATGGGTCACGAATTCACAAGTTTAGTGTTAGCACTTTTGCATACTGGCGGACACGCAAGTAAAGCTAAAAGCGAAGACATTGAGCAAATACAATCGCTCACTCAAGAGCTAAACTTTGAAGTATACATAAGTCTAAGTTGCCAAACGTGCCCGCAAGTAGTGCAAGCACTTAACACTATGGCAGCGACAAACAGTAATATTAAAGCCACCATGATTGATGGCGCATTATTTCAAGATGAAGTAGAAGAGCGAAATATTTTAGCTGTACCGGCTGTATATTTAAATGGCGAACCATTTAGCCAAGGTGCACTAAGCCTTACTGACATACTCAATAAAGTAGATAGCAAAGGGGCTGCTAAACAAGCCGCAGCGCTAAGCGAAAAAGACGAGTTTGATGTACTTGTCATCGGTGGTGGGCCTGCGGGCGCATCGGCTGCGATTTACTCAGCGCGAAAAGGGTTAAATACAGGCATTGTTGCCGACCGATTTGGCGGACAAGTTGCAGATACATTAGCAATAGAAAACTTTATTTCGATTAAGGCGACTGAAGGGCCAAAATTAGTTGCTCAGCTTGAAGAGCACGTTAAAGAATACGATGTAGATGTAATGCACAATCAGCGTGCTGCGGCACTTGGTTATAACAATGGTTACGAAATTACACTAGAAAATGGCGCAATACTTAAAGCTAAATCGCTCGTACTTGCTACTGGCGCACGCTGGCGAGAAATGAACGTACCAGGTGAGCAAGAATATCGCGGCCACGGTGTGGCATATTGCCCGCATTGCGACGGCCCTTTGTTTAAAGGCAAACCTGTTGCTGTGATTGGCGGTGGTAATTCAGGTATAGAAGCGGCAATCGATTTAGCCAATATTGTGCAAAGCGTTACGGTACTTGAATTTGCAGACACATTACGAGCTGACGAAGTGCTTATTCGTAAAGCTAAAAGTATGGCAAATATTACTATTATCAAAAGTGCACAAACAACCGAAGTACTTGGTGATGGTAAAAAAGTAACTGGCTTAATGTACACAGATAGAGTGACAGGGGAGAGCAAAGAGCTTGAACTTGCTGGTATATTTGTACAAATAGGCTTAATACCAAATACCGAGTGGTTAAAAGACAGCGACCTTGAATTAAGTAAATTTGGTGAAATACTGATTGATGCTAAAGGCGCAACGTCATTACCAGGCATTTACGGCGCGGGGGATGCAACCAACACTCCGTTTAAACAAATTATTATTGCAATGGGCAGCGGTGCAACAGCAAGTTTAGGTGCATTTGATTATTTAATTCGCCACAGCGATGAAACCGAGCAAGATCAAAGCGCTGCTTAGTTAACCAGAAATCTCTCTTGATATAACAGCGTTCACCCTTAGCTGTTTGTTCACCCAAGCCGCCCTTCTCCAAAGGCGGCTTTTTTATACTTAAAAATTAACATGCGATTTAATCGCAGCGACCACCAGAATCAACACCGCCGCAATTGCTATCCGTATGAGACGTGCCACCGCCTACATAACTTGACGAGCCTGTAGTAGATTTAGCCTTTGTAACAAAAGTTGAGAGTAGTAAAATACGGCTCACCACAATGACAATAATTAATGGCGGCTATTGTTGAGTTGAAAAACCTTTGAATAGCACTACAGCTAATATAGCGAACAGTACGGTTCTAAATATATTTTTCATTGTTGAATTCCTTATACAATTATATTTTCTTCTTAATGTTTGAGTTTCAGCCGCTCAGCAGCCGATGCAATCGCAATTTCTAATGAGTGCATTTTAAATGGTTTTGAGATAAACATATCCATACCAGCTTGTTTGCATGCTAGCTTATCTTGCGCTGATGTATTAGCTGTTAAGGCAACAATATAAGTTGAGTCATGCCTGCAAATGTTTTTTGAACGCAGTTGTTTTGTTGCCTCAAAGCCATCGAGTATTGGCATAATACAATCCATAAAAATAAGATCGTAGTGTTTTTGCTGACACTTTAATATGGCGTCTTGCCCATCAACTGCAAAGTCGGGTCTCACACTAAACTTATTTAATGATGCATCAAGTACTAATCTATTTATATCGTTATCATCAACAACTAAAACAGAAAGCTTGCAAGCATAAAGATTAACTTGCGATATGTTACTTGAGTGATGTATTTGTTCTTTGCCCGGTTTAATTGGAATACTCAGTAAAAAATGTGTGCCTTTATTTATCTCACTCTCTACTTTTATTGTACCGCCCATATATTCTACAAGTTCTTTAACTATTGCTAAGCCAAGTCCTGTTCCACCTTTGCTGTTTTTGGCGTCGATTTCTTGAGTGAAAGGCGAAAATAATGACTTTAAAAACCCACTTGTCATGCCTCTGCCTGTGTCATGCACTTCAATATTTAAAGTGAATTGATTACTCGCTTTAGTTATTGATGTTTGCAATTTTACCGACCCTTTCTCGGTGAATTTTAAAGCATTACTTAATAGGTTAGAGACTATTTGACTTAATCTTGTATTGTCTGAATAAGCCCAGCAATGGTCGGGTATATTGTTGCTAACTTTTAAGTCCACATTAGTATTTGTAAACAATGGGGAGTACAAGGAAGTAAGATCAGTAAAAATTGTTTTAAGTAAGAAATCGGTTGGTTCGAGTTTCAATTCACCATGATTGATTTTAGAAAAATCGAGTACTTCATTGATTATGCTCAGAAGAATATCGGCACTGCGTAATGCAACTTTTATTTTTTCAGACCGTTTTTCTTCGTTTTGTTCATCTATTAATGTGGTTAGCATGCCTGTTATACCGTTGAGCGGTGTTCTTAGTTCATGACTTATTTTTGCAAGTAACATGCTTCTATCGTCAAGTAATCGTTCCGCTTCGGCCTTTTTATTTTTAAGTTCTTCTCTGAGGGTAACTGACTCTGTCACATCTTGAAATGTGCCAAAAAGTCTTACGCAAATACCGTCATCAAACTCAGCTTCGCCAAAAGTTGACACCCAAATATGTTGCTTTTTAGCTGTGATTATCTCCAGTTCTAAATGCCACTTTTCACCTGATTGTACGGCGAGTTCGACTGCTTTTGTTATACTATCTCTGCTTTGACCTTCCTTATAAAACTCAAGCGCAGAGTCTATTTTTGGTTGATAATTTTCGTCAACTTGATGGATGTGTTTAGTTTGTTGACTCCAATAAATATTATTATTAGTTAAGTCTACTTCCCACGTGCCTATATTAGCTACACTTTCTAGTTTCAATAAACTATTACTGTTTTTAGTCAGTTCTTCTCTTGTGATGCTGCGAGCAAATTCAGCCCCTAACCATTGTGCAAATAACTCAATGTAGTCGTAGGCGTCGTCTGAAAATACTGGTGATTCAGTTGCAGAAGAGAAGTTAACAGTACCGTATACATTGTTACCTACTTTTATAGGTGCACCAATGTACGATTCTAACTGAAAATTAATATAGCATGGGTGATCTGCAATTATGCTCTGTGATACTTTATGAAATGCAAGTGCGGAACCTGCCTCAAGTGTGTGTACGCAGTAGGTGCCATCCAGATCAAATTGAGTGCCTATTTTTAATTCGTTATTAGGGGTTATGGCATGTAACACTGAATAACAGTTATTTTCAACACGGCTAATAATTGCTAAATCGAGGTTAAAAACCTCGAGTCCGAACTCTAGAAGCTGGTGGGTTTTATCGTCAAAATTAAGGTCTTGATCCGATACTATATCGTGAAAACGTCTAAGAAAATTCAATAGAAAACATCCCTTAATTTTTTAGAATCTAATTAATATCTTGATATGGAACTAGCTAGTAAAGCAGCTTAACTAAAGATAGCGTTATTCAGCTTTTATTTGTAGTACTTGTTCAATATTTCTTACTGAATTTGAGCACAAAAGATTATTTATAAATCTTTTAATTATCAAATCATTATATTAATAAGTTGAATTGGGTGTGTACTCAGGGTTGATATCGCCGCCTACTTCTTCAGGATCAACATCGTTAATAAGCAATGTTTCGCGTACAGCTTCAATGTGATCAAGCACACTTTGGTAGCGCTCGCCATATTCATACTTTGTCACTTCAATCGCTTTAGGCATGTAAGTAAAGGCTATTTTAAGTGCGTGGAGTGCTTCTTCGTTTATTTTTTCGCTCATAATGTTCTCTTATGTGTAGGTTATAGCTAACCTGAGTTCTGGATAATAAATCTATCTCAAGCAGCTATTTTTAGCGCTAACTGCGTTGAGTTTCCTTGCAATAGACCAGCTATTAACGCGTAAATTCGCCTTGTTTTCACCAAAAATTTCTAGCTAGAGAGAAACAGACTTAAATATCGTTATTATTTATAGTGTTTTTAAATCTCTTAACCAGAATTCAGGTTAGTTAGTAAAATAACACCAAATACGATTCGGTAAAGACAAAACTAACAAAAGTGAAATTTTCTAGAAAGCGTATGAATAGTTTAATAGAAAAATAAGTGACTATAAAAGGCGTTAAAAAGGACTGTTACGCCATCTAATGTTTAAGCAACTCGTAGCCTGAGGGAGTAGCTAATATAGGTAAGCCAAGTGAAAACGAAAAAATCAAACTCGGCTTCACTGAAAAAGGGCATTACTGCGTACCTAAATTGCACTGCATAGCATAAAAGCTAATAAGAAAAACCAACCGTTTTTTTGTATAAAAGCGGCTTAATTTGTTTAATAAATTGCATTAAGTAATAGATGCACAATATAATGGCAATTGTTATCATTTACATATGCGGTTTTGTATATGTTTAGGCAAATTTAATGAGCGAAGAATGGATAATAAAAAAACGTTTACAGCCACACGGCGAAGACACTTAATTGCGTGTGTATTAGCACTAATTACTGCGGTAATAATAATTCCGGGTATGACAACCTACTTACCGTTTCAAATGAATGAACAAATATTACTGCCTATTTTACTTTTTCCTGTTATTTGGACTGCGTTGTTTATTTATGCGTATTTGGCGCAAAAGGTATGGCAACCTTTTGTTGTGATGATTGTACTGTGTGTATCACATGGTTTATTGAGTTTTTGGGCGTTAACGCAGGGGCAGGGATGAAGTCGATTACTTTAAAAAAGCTATTTTTATTACATAGCTGGGTAGGAATTATTACTGCGGTACTGCTATTTATTGTTGCATTTAGTGGGGCATTAGCAGTGCTGTCGCGACCTGAGTTAAAAATTTGGGCAAATCCAGAGCTACAATCTAGCCAACACGTTGCCAGCGCGCAAATTAATCGACTAGTAAACGAATACCATAAACAAGTACCTAGTGAATTTGGCGAAAACATTCATGTGTTTTTGCCAAGTGGACATAACTTTCATTTATTAACGTTGGTATTTGAATCTCACCATGGTGATGAAAATTACGACCAAGAGGTGGCCAGAGTATTTCAATTTCATCCCAATACATTGGCGCTGGAAAATACTTACTATGGGCCTAGTAAAGAATTTTACGCTAATAAAAAAACGGATGCGCCAACTTATATAGGCGAGTTTCATGCAGACTTGCATTTAGGGCGACCAATTGGGTTAATACTCACGGGGTTTTTAGGCCTAACGCTTTTAGTAAGTGCGGTTACAGGCTTGTTTATTCATCGTAAATTGATAAAAGAGCTTTTTACGTTTAGACGAAATAAAGGGTTAGATATTGCAGTCAGTGATGCTCACAAAGTTATAGGTATTTGGGGCAGCGTATTTAATATTGTGATTGGTTTTACAGGATCATTTTTAGGGCTCGCGACCATTATTTTACTACCAGCAGCTGCGTTTGTGAGCTTTGGTGGCGATCAAGATAAGTTAATAGAAACGTTTACCGCCATTCCTGAGCCGGTAGTTAGCTATATTAAGCAACCTACAAAAATAGACACTATTTTAGAGAATGCCCATAGCCGTTACCCTGAAGCAGTAATTAGGGATGTCACAATAATGGCGCATAACGATGCGAATGCGCAGGTGTATTTGCGTTTGTTAGGTGGCGAGGCTGTTGCTTCTCAGTTACTGCATTATCGTGGTAATGGTAATTTTGTGCAGTCGATGAGTAGTTTTGGTGATATTTCGGGTGTATCAATACAAGTAATTGAGTTGATGTTTCCGCTGCACTTTGGGAACTTTGCAGGGGTGTTTGTAAAATTACTTTGGGTATTGCTTGGCTTAAGTACCGCGCTTTTACCTATTTCAGGGATGATGATGTGGCTGGCAAAGCGTACACGTGGCAGTAGCCCGTCGCTGAGTATGCAGGCATATGCACGATGGAATCGTTTTATTATTGGCAGTTGTGGAGGTTTGGTATTAGCAAGCTTTGTGTTATTTCCTTTACAAGTTGTACTTAATTATACCGTCATTGGTGTGGCGCAAAATAGCTTTTTTGGACCCGTGTTTTTTTATACGTGGTTGGCATGGTTACTCTTAAGTGTATTGCCTGTAGGTTATAAAAACTATTTTAAGCTGACTCTTTTGCTATGCGGCGCTTCGCTTGCGTTGGTGCTACCGCTCAATATTATATTTGGCGTGAGCAATGTTATTAACCTTAATAGTACGTTTGTTGCGGTAGTAGATATAAGCTTTATGGTGGTGGGTATCGCGTGTATTTTTGCTGCCTTAAAAATAAAAAACACACAAAAATTACAAGCCGAGGTACAACCCGCATGAACGAGCTACTAATTACAATTGCAATGGTGAGTTTGCTACTAATGATGCTCAACATACGAAAAAATACACTAACAATAGTGACTAAAACATTTTTAAGTACGCTGTTATTTGGTTTAGCGCTGATATGTTTTATGAGTATTTACGGTATTTTAGGCGGTGCAATATGCACCGTTGTCGGGGCCATGTTAGCTGGTTTACTAACTGCAGTTATTGCGGGTAAAGCACCGCAATTATTAGGGTAAAAAATGCAGTTATTTAGCTAAAAAGGCCTTAGCAGCATCAATCCCCATGTTGTAACCACTATTAAGTATTTCAAACTTTTTAGTGGTACGCCCAACTTTAAAGTTAGCAGGTGGTGCAATAATATTGATTTTGCAGTCATTTGGTGGATTCATAATAAAATCGATAGACTTATTATAAAAATCAGATCTACCTAACGTAGTTTGAATTAATGCGGGGTAGTCTTTATACATTTTTTTAGTAAGCCAAGGTGCTTTACTTGGTTTTTTACGATAGCCCAAACATTGAGACAAAATAACGGTGATTTCACGTGCGCCCATTTCGTAAGCTTTTATTACCGGAATTGAATCAGCAACCCCGCCGTCGGTCATCGCTACGCCATTAATAATAGGGTAGTCACGATATGCAATGGGTATAGCGCATGATGCTTTTAATTGATGTACCATATCGGTGCTGGTGGCTTTTAAATAGTGTGCTTTGCCCGATTCGATTGCCGTAGATACAATATAAAACTCGTGTGGAGTTTGTTCAAATACTTCCGTATGAAGGCGTATTTCGCGAATTGTTTCTTGCCATAACCAATCTAAATCAAATAAATGACCACCTTTAATAAAGCGCGCTAAATTAATAAATTCAGGACGGCATGAATAGTCAGTAATCACTTTATAATTTCGCATTGGTTGCTTACATAAAAATGCGGCTATATTCGTTGCCCCGGCTGAAACACCAAAATAGCGTTCAAACGGTTGGTATTGTTGTTTTAAAAACTCATCAAGTACACCTGCGGCAAATATACCGCGCATTGCACCGCCTTCAACGACGAGTGTATTTTTATTATTGTTGTTCATGGTCAATCCTTTTATGAAATTTTATGTTATCAACTCAGTCTAAAAATTACTAATGGTGTTGATAAATTAAAGCTTGGTACACATCGCGAAATTCACTGTTTTCTGGTAAGGTTTAATATTACAAGGCTTTGTTAATAATAAAGAATAATTACTTATGTTTGATCCTAGCGTAACCATTTTTGAAAGCACACAGTATCAGCTTGCAGAAAGTCCACTTTGGCATCCTGTGCTGAATACTTTTTTTTGGGTCGACATAAATAAAAAATTACTTTTAAGCAAAAACATACACAGTGAAAGCCAACTAAAAACAGTTAATATGCCCGATACGCTCAGTGCTATTGCTTGGATTGATGAGCAGCACTTGCTGCTCTGCACAAGTACTGGCTTATATAAATATCATATTAATTCAACTACTCGACATCTTATTCTTAATATTGAAAATACACAGCTAAATAGGCGTTCAAACGACGGCCGTGCTGATCCATGGGGTGGCTTTTGGTTAAGTACAATGGATGTAAATGCTAAAAAAGGGGATGGTAAAATATACCGTTATTATAAACGCCAGCTTAAAGCCGTTGTAAGTGGTTTGAGTATCCCAAATGGGTTGTGCTTTGATAAGCCACGTTTACGCGGTTATTACTGCGACTCTTTAACGAGCTGTATTTATGTATTAGATTTGGATGAGCAAACTGGCGAACCTTGCGCTGATCCACGTGTTTTTTATCAATTTAATAATATGGATGTTGACCCCGATGGCTGCGTAACCGACAAATTAGGCAATTTGTGGCTAGCTGTGTGGGGAATGGGGTGTGTTATGTGTTTATCCCCAGACGGTGCGTTAATTAAAACGATAAAGCTTTGTGCAATAAAACCGACATGCGCTGCATTCGGTGGTAAAAATGCTGAGTTGTTACTTGTGACATCGGCGTTTGATGAGGCGGTTAATAATACTGTTAGTGAGCAAGGCGCTGTATTTCAAATCTCAGGCATAAAAAACGGGCAGTTTGAGCCGCCCGTTTTACTGTAATTTATTATACACAGTGCTTGTTTTAAAGTGATGATTAGCTTTTAGGGTTAACCCACATAACACCCACTTCTTTTTTGGTTACTAAGACCTCAGTACCAGCGCTAATTGGTTGCTCACTTTTGAGTTTCCAGCTAATACCTGAGTATTGATGTGTAGTTAAACCTTGTTCTGTTACATCGCTAGCAAGTACAAAAGTAAGTTCAGCAAAATCACTATTTACCTGTTTTTTATCTACGCGATTTTGCATTTGTTTTAATGGTTTCCAAAGTACAACCGCCAAGCCTGCGGTTACAACTGCGTTACTCCAAAGAGCTGTGGCTAATGAGTCAGGTAAAATACCAAAACTCATTAATAAGCCGGTAAGGAATAACGATAATCCAAAAAACAATAAAATAAATGTAGAAAGGCCAAGTACTGCTACTTCTATTATTAAAGCAACAATACCAAGTACCATAAGTGTTTGCGGTAAATTTTGCGTAATAAAATCCATACAAACCTCTTTATTTAGTTATTAACCCTGATGCTTTTTATTTAAGCTATTAATGATTGCCATACCTTGGGCAACCATTGAACTTGCATCTGTCGCGTTGTCTGGCAGTAATACAATTGATGACTCACGAGCAATGGCTTCTTTAGCAGCGATTGCTTTAGTTGCTAAGTCTAACTGAATTGCTTTTTGACCTTGCTCTGTATCTGCGGCTTCACCTATTTTAATAAGTGCATTTGCTTGTGCTTCTGCAACCGTAGTAATAGCTGTTGCTTCACCTTCAGCGCGTAAAATTTGCTCGGCTTTGTCGGCTTCAGCAGCAAGTACTTGTGCTTGTTTTTTACCTTCAGCAACGTTGATATTTGCTTGGCGATCACCTTCTGACTCTAAAATTTGAGCTCGTTTAACACGCTCAGCTTTCATTTGTGCTTCCATCGCTTCCATAATAGAGTTAGGCGGCACAATATCTTTAATTTCGTAGCGAAGTACTTGAATACCCCAAGGCTCAGATGCCTGATTTATAGCTGCAACAATGTTTGTATTAAGTAAATCACGCTCTTCAAATGTTTTATCAAGCTCCATTTTACCTAATTCTGAACGCATGGTTGTTTGCGAAAGTTGTACAACCGCAAATGTATAGTCGTCAACGCCATACGTTGCTTTGTACGGGTCTAGTACTCTAAAGTACAGTACGCCATCAACTATAAGTGAGATGTTATCTTTAGTGATAGCTGACTGCGATGGTACATCTTGAGCTTGTTCTTTTAAGCTACGATCAGCCGATATTCTATCAATAAATGGAATAATAAAGTTAAGGCCAGCTTCTTTAGTTGATTGGTACTTACCAAAACGTTCGATTAACCAAGCGCGATTTTGTGGTACAAATTTAACGCTACTTTTTAAAAGCACGATAACAAAAACAAGTAAAAAAGCCTCAACAGTAAAAACCATATCGAGAATTTGTGTGACTGGATCCATTTAAACATTCCTTATAATAATTAAACGCTGAGCAGTTGTATTGTTTATAATTTCAGCCTGTGCAGATTATCACTACTAAGGCGTTTTAACCACAAAAATAGGCACTAGAGAAGTGGGCTGATATAGCATTTTTTGAAAGTAATGGCATTTTAATTTTATTAATTTTTACTGCACGAACCGAAAAGTTTACTTTCACAAAAATATTCTATTCTCAGTTTTATATTGGATGTAACTCAATAGCTGTATATTAATTTACTTAAATACAGGGCTATTTAACAATGAGAAAACCACCCCATAACGAGACAAAATTATTATATCTATTTACTTAATTTTTTAGTGCGTTTAAGTGCGTAAAGTATTACAATTGATACTGTATATCATTACTCCTTCCAGTTGAGCCTTTTAATGGCTTACTTGCATTTTAAGTATAGGTAATTCAAGCACTTCATGACAGAGATCACTACACACCAAGCTTCACGCCGTAGGCTACTGATTGCCCTGGCTATCACGTGCTCATTTATGGTTATTCAAGTCATCGGGGCTTATTATTCAAATTCACTTGCGGTACTTGCTGATGCGGGTCATTTATTTGTCCATAATAGCTCACTTTTTATTGCTTTAATTGCGTCTAGCTTAGCGATTCATTTTGCTAAAACTTATAATGATGGACATCAACGGGCTGAGTTATTAGGTGGACTTGTAAATGGTGTTTTGTATTTAGCTATTAGCTTAATTATTTTGTATGAAGGCGGTGAACGGTTCATGCATCAAAGTGAGGGGCATGAACTTGCTATTAATAGTTATTTAATGTCGGTAATTGCGGGGATCGGGTTTTTGTTTCATGGTGCCGCTGCTTGGGTTTTATACAAAGGACGTAAAGCAAGTATTAATATCTATGCCGTATTCTTACACTCATTTTTTGATTTAATTTCTACTGTATCGACTTTTGTTGCTGGTGTGCTTATTTATTTTACTGGCTGGGATGTAATTGACATTCTATCGAGCATGTTGATTGCGTCGTTTGTTTTATTTACTGGTATTAAAGTAATTATTAGTTGTATTAAAGGTTTACGTTTAAATAAAGCGCAGTTACCAAAAGCAATTGATATTGAAAACGAAATTACGCATATGGAGCACGTGCATGATGTGCATAATGTCACTGTTACTCGTAAGTACAGAGGGATCGTAGTTGGTGCCCATGTTGTACTTAAACAGCACTGCACTATTGAAAAACACGACGAAGCGTGTCGCTTAAAAGTAGAGCAAGTGCTGTCAGACAAATTCAATGTTAAAAGTAGTGTGTTGCAAATAGAGAGCCATGCTGAGCATACGCATGTTCATTAATTTATGGACATGCTGGGCGTGATTTTATTCGCATGCGAATTAGTAAAATTAAATTAACCCCAAAATTTCTTCAAAACAACTATTTTTGCGTAACTCTTTGGCGCTCATTGGCTTTGCAAAGTAATACCCTTGTAGTACATGGCAACCTATATTTGCTAAAAATATCATTTGCTCTTGTGTTTCAACACCTTCAGCAATGCAATAAAGCTCTAAGTTTTCAGCTAACGAATATATCGTTTTAATAATAGATTCGTCGTCTTTATCAATGCCAATACTATTAACAAAACTTTGATCAATCTTAATTACATCTATAGGGAACTGACTTAAGTACGTTAATGACGAGTAACCCGTGCCGAAGTCATCTAGCAGTAATTTGAAACCAGCTGCTTTTAAGTTTTGTAATTGTTTAGCTGCTTTAAATTTGTCTTCAAGTAAAATACTTTCTGTAATTTCAAGTCTGATCTGCCTTGGTGATATTTGTGATTTTTCTAATATATAGAGTAGCCGCTCAGTTATATTCGCTTTTAAAATATGTTTAGGTGATAAATTTAAAGAAATATAAAACAATGGGTTATTGCTCAGAATTGGAGCAAGCTCAATAAGTGCTCGTTTCATTGCTTGCTCTGTAAGTTTTTCTATTAATCCTGTTTCTTCTGCGATAGGGATAAATAAAGCAGGTGACACTAATTGACCTTTATTATCCCAGCGCATCAGTAGCTCTACGCCATTAATAGTTTTTGTTTTTATATCAACTATAGGTTGGTAATGATTAAAAAACCGATTGTCTTTTACGGCATCTTTTAAATCATTTTCAAGAATAAGCTTTTGTTTTATTTCTTCATTCATTTCTTCACTAAAAAATTTAAATCCATTTCTGCCAGCTTGCTTTGCATGCATCATTGCAACATCAGCATTTCGGATCAGTAGATCTGCATTTATAGCATCGAATGGATAAAGGGCAACACCAATACTGGCAGATATATTGATAGAGAAATCCTCAATAATGACTTTGCTTGCCAATTCGCGGCTAATTTTTTTTACTGTCTCAGTAAGCGACTTTAGTGAATCTACATGCTTTATCAGTACTAAAAATTCATCACCACTTTGGCGGCCAAGTGTTGCTTTGTTACTCAGTATATTTGTTACGCGTTGTGTAATATCACAAAGTAGCTTATCGCCTACGGCATGCCCAAATGAGTCATTAACGGGTTTAAATTTATCAAGGTCGATAAATAGTAGTGCACATTGCTTATTACTTTTGTCTGCATGATTAATCGCTTTTTCTATTTTTTGATGCATTAAACTACGGTTTGGTAAGCGTGTTAGGGGATCAAAGTTTGCTAGATAGCGAAGCTCGTTTTCTGCGTTTTTCTGTTCGGTTAAATCAGAAATAACGACAACGTAGTAGCTTACGTCATTGGTGCCTTTTGCTACTGCTGTAACACTTATATGTATAGGATGTTCATTATTTATTGCTGTGTTGATATAGGCATCTGTACGCCAATTTTGTGTTGGCTTTAACGCCTTTAATATTGCTGAATATTCTTTACACTTGGCTTTACCTATCGCTTTAATGAAAAGTTTAGGGTTTAATTCGGCAATAGACTTTTTGTTTGAAAATGTATTAATAAAGCTATTATTGGCTGAAAAAGGCATAAGTTGATCATCAAGAATCAATAGCCAATCGGTTATTTGACTAAAAACCTGACCAAGAATAGCCGCTTGTTGTTCATTGGCTCGCTGCTCTGTAATGTTTGTATAAATACCTGAAATATACAAAGGCTCAGAGGATTGTGGTTTATACACAATTTGGCCAAGGTCTTGATACCATAACCAATGACCTGTTTTATGGCGTAATCTATATGTAGCTTGCCAATTATTTTGCAAGCTTAGCGTATCGTTTTGCTGAGCATATGAAAGTAATTGCCCCTCAATTCGTCGGCGATCATCTGGATGTATCAAGGCTAAAAAATCATCTAGTTGAATACGTTTAGGTAAGTCTAAATAACCTAGCTCTTTTCCGCGTTGTGTGTTTACAGAGTTATCCTTAAAGTAATAGTTCCATACACCGCTTTTATTATTTTTAAGCGCAAGCTCAGTTTGCTTTTGCGAATCGATCGTCGCTCTGTGAGCTTCTCCAATCACAATTTGGCGACTACGATACTGCCAAAAAAGTAAAGACAAAATGATGATAATACCGAATAAATAGGCCGTATAGGCAATAGGTGATTGCCAAGGGGCATACGCTACATTAAAGTTGAGTGTTTTTGGTATGCTTATATTAATTCCATCTCTGGTGTATGCCGACACAGTAAGAGAGTAATCGCCGGGTTGCAATTTAGTAAAAAAGACTTTATTTACTTTTAAATCATCATAGGTAAGTGAGGTTGGTCCTGATAAAGTGACTTTATAACGTACTTTGTCTTTGTTTTGATAATCAAAGTTAGAAAAGCTAATCATCAGGCCCATATCTTTATGGCTAAGCATCAATGGCTTGTTAGTGTATTCATTTGGATAATAATTTAAGCTTTTTGAAAATAGGTCTATATCAGTAATTTCAAGGCTACTCTTTGAGCTGGTAGTGATAAAATCAGATGGGTCAAATACCTGTAGCCCAGAGTTACTGCCAAATGCGAGCTGATTATCTTGCAGTCTAACGGCTGAAATTGGCTCAAATTCATTTGTACTTAAACCATCTTCTATTGTGTAAGTATTAGTATTAAGCGTATCTAAATTGAGCTGATATAAACCATTATTACTGCTAACCCATAAAAATCCGTTGTGATCATCTGCGAGCAACGAATAGATAGAATCAGTGCTCAGTGTGTTTTTTAAGCCTATATAATGTTTTCTTTGATACGTACTTGGGTTTACACCAATTAGCCCTTCTTGAGTGGTAGCTAGCCACAAAGTATCATGAGCTTCATCAAGGTAAATATTTTCTACTGTATGAAGAACATTATCTTTAGTGCTGTTCGATTGAAAAATAGTGGTGAGCTTTTGCGTTTTCTCATTATAGCGATATAGTCTTTTTGCAGTGCTCAATAGCAGCTCTTTAGGATGCGATTTCAACGGTTGGTGAAATGTATAAGCCTTTAGAGGGTTTACTTTGTCTTTCAATCCATTGATTACTCTGCTTTCTCCTGTTTTTCCACTATAGATATAAAAGTTTTCACTAGACATATAGGTAAAAACATCGGAGCTGAAAGGGGAAAACCCATATAAATTTTCACCATTCACGCCACTTTTTTTCTGGTTTCTTTTTTCGATAATTTTGCCGGTGCTTTTGTCAAATAGATCCAGTCCATTAAACCGCACTAACCAGAGGTACTTATCATCAAGCTGAGAAGGAAAAATGTCGTATACGGAATATTCACCATAAACCGCTTTAGAGTCAGTTGATTGCAAATATGTTTTACTGTCTTTTGTTGTTAAGTTGTAGCGAGTTAGACCATCGTTGGTGCCTAACCAAAGAATGTTATTTTTATCTTGATAAATTTTATTTATGGTATTGTTTTTAGGTAAGGTAATTTGCTTAAATCTACGAGTCTGAGTTGCCCATGTAAGTACGCCTTGTGTTCGAGACGCGAGCCAAAGTACACCAGATCTATCAAGCATTAAATTGTTTATTGTATTTTCGGTGATGTTAAATTTGCTTTTATCAAAGCTTAAAATGAATTCTAATTGGGTTGTGTCTCTGTGATATTGAAACAAGCCACTTTCAGTTGCAATAAACTCACCATATACAGTGTTCGCATAATCCCAAATATTATAATCAGCAATAAGAGTGGTAATCTGGGTAGGATCAATCTGTTTAGTGGTGTTAAATGCAATGCGATACATTCCTTCCACAGTGCCAATTAACAGCCCTAAGTCATCATCAATTGTTAAAAACTTGATGTCATTGTTGTCGACTGTTGTTTTTTTAGGTTGGTGAATTGTCAATGGCGCCAGACTTTGTGTTTTTAAATTATACGTAAAAAGTCCATTATCGGTACCTACATAGAGTATATTGTCGTAAATTTTAAGAGCTCTGATGTAATAATTTTTATTTTTTAGAGCTATTTTTAAATCTAATTTTTTTTGATCATTATTAAAGCTAAATATTTTTTCGTTTATCGCAAAATAAAATGTATTTTCTAATTGTGTGATACTAGATATAGGAGAGAAATCTGTTTGTTTTTTATCTAGTTGACCCGAATAAATTTTTTCTGTTTTTAGGGTCAGCGGGTTAATCATGTATGCGCCAGATACATCGGTAGAAACAATTATTTGACCGTCTTGGGTTTTAAACAGTTTATTAATGTAGTCTTGGTCTAGGTCGAAACCCCCATCAAAGGTTTTTATTTGATAACCATCATATCTGTTTAGTCCTTGTGCCGTGGCAATCCAGATGTAACCAATATCATCTTGAATCGATTGCAGTGCATAACTTTGTGATAAGCCTTCATCAGTTGAGATGCGTTGTAGCTGTTGAGCATAATTTTGCGAAGCTGATACACTTCCTATGCAAAGAAAACAAACAGTGATGGTGAGGAAAAAAAACTTACTCCAATACACTTATAAACTCGCCCCATAATAAGTAGGATAGTATTGTAATATAGCATAAATTTAAATTTTGACTCGTATGAAAGATACATGAGTCAAACATTTTTTGGTGATTGAATTAAGTTAACTTTTAAATACTGGTGTTATAAACCCATGAGGTAAATATGAGTAGGGTATTCAATATTGATGCTTCACAAAGTGTGCTTTTAGTGATTGATTTGCAAAGCAAGTTGGCACCTGCGATAGAGTGTTTTCCTACAATCTTGAGCTGTACTTTACAGCTGGCTCAAACGAGCCTTATATATGGTATACCCGTTTTAATTACAGAGCAGTATAAAAAAGGCTTAGGTGGCACACAAGATGAAATAAAAGCCCTTTTACCAAAAGCAACGTATTTCGATAAAACACATTTTAGTGCCTGTGCCGAACCTGGTTTTCTGGCTAGTATGAAGCAGTTTGCTCGGCCTCAGATAATTGTTGTTGGTACTGAAGCACATGTTTGTGTATTGCAAACTTGTTTAGATCTTTTACAAAGCGGGTTTGACGTAATTGTGATTGCAGACGCCATCGGTTCTAGAAATGAAAAGCATAAGCAAATTGCTATTGAGCAATTACAACAAGCGGGTGCTATAATTTCGTGTGCTGAAACTGTTATTTTTCAATGGGTAAAAAATTCAGCAACGACAACATTTAAAGAAATTTTGTCTATAATAAAATAATGAATAGACCCTGCTTTAAATTAAAAATAAAGCGGATAAATAAATTCACCAAATTTTCCTGATTCCAATGAACTTATTGGCGTTTAACTACGTATGAATCGGGCTTAACTGATAAATCAAAAGTAGTAAGGTTTTTATGTCTAATGTTTCTAGGTTATTTACAATTATATTTAGTCTGCTATTTATTGAATCAATAGTTTTAGGCTTATATTTTGATACGTTGATGCAAGCTTTTGTTGTAGGTTTGCCACTTTGTTTGTTACCTATTTGGTTACTCAACACAAATGTAAATAGTCAAATAACACCACATATTGTTGCAGCAGCAACTATGATGTTTTCTTTTTTGCATATACAACAAACGTTTGGTCTGATTGAAGTGCATTTTGAAATATTTATTTTAATGCCCATGCTAATCGTATTTGTACAATGGCATGTATTTATAACTGCAATTTTATTTGTCGCTGTCCATCACTTTTCTTTTTATTACTTACAAACTCAAAATACAGGTGTGTATGTATTCGACCCTGACAGACTTGCTTTTACAACGGTACTTATCCATGCCGGCTATGCAATAGTTGAAGTAATCGTAGCTGGGTATATCGCAATAACATTACGACGAGAGCGTAGAGCTGGTTTATCGCTAAGCTATGCAACAGAGCAAATAATGCAAGACCCTGCTCACATTAAGCTTTCTTTACGGGCTGACGCTACTGAAAGTGAAGCTGTTTTAGGTTTTAATACGTTGCTCGACTATTTATCTGATGTAATTAAAGAAGTGCAAACACAATCTGACTCTTTACAAGGTAACTCTCAAGAGTTGATTCAAGTACAGGCTCAATTAGCTGACGGGGCACAGCAACGAACACAACAAACTGATGATATTGCCAGCTCGGGTGCCCAAGTTGCGCATGGCTTTAAACTTGTAGAGCAAGAAAGTGAGATTTTAAAACATCAAGTAGATAACATTACCCAAGCAGCAAGTGATGCCTTGCATGAAGTGCTACAAACTGACAGTAAGAGTAGAGAACTACTAACTCTTTTAAATCATACTGAAGAGCAAATTAATCATTTAGTTGCCGCTGGGGATGTTATTTCAAGTCTTCTTAATGAAATATCAGGTATTGCTGAACAGACTAATTTATTAGCATTAAATGCGGCAATTGAGGCTGCGAGAGCGGGTGAGCACGGCCGTGGCTTTGCTGTGGTTGCTGATGAGGTTAGATCACTTGCGAATAACAGTAAAGCGACGACAGACAAAATTAGCCTTACATTAAAAGATTTAGTTAATAACAGTAAAACATCAACTCAGTCTATGAGCCAATGTGTTGATTTTGTTGTTGATTTAACGCATATAAGTACTGCAATGAAAGAGAACATTTCTGCAATGAGCGAGCAAATTGCTGCGGTATCTACAAGTACAAATTCGGTATCACAGGTTGTTGCAGAACAAGCAGTAAACACCTCGCAAATAGCTACGAGCACTGATCATATGCGAAAAAATCAATATGAAGACACTAAAATAGTTCAACAACTGACCTCTAAAGTACAATTAATACATGTCAGTATTGACGTGCTAGAGCAAAGTATTGCCAAATTTAAATAAGGTTAATTATTGGAATGCCATACTTATCATTGTGTGGTTTAGCGTTGTTATAACTGGGCTGGTGTATTTTCAATTAGGGCAGTTAAAAACCTTTGACAGCGCTAAAGTATTTATGCAAAAAAGTTGGTTTAATGACTTTAAACAACAGATCGTGTGGGACAATAAAGATACAGCGTCGTTGCTACTCGTTACTGAGGAAAGTTGTGGTTGTTTTACGCAGGCTAAGCCGCATATAAATTCACTCACTACTTTTGCTAAAAGCAAAGGACTTGGTGTTGTGCAGGTTCAACTAACACAGCAATTGAAGCGAGTTGTACCTGCTACGCCTGCTGCTGTCATTATAGATAAGCACGGGCAATTTGTTTATGCAGGGCCATTGTCTGAAGGATTGGCGTGTTCACAGGGGAGTGGCTTTGTTGAAACAGTCATTACTAATTTGGCTTCAGGGTTTAATTCTGAGTTATTAATTACTGACACAAAGGGCTGTTATTGCACAAATAACGAATCATAAACACGCCTCGTTAATTAATTACGTTATTGCAATTGAGATTTATTTTCATTATCATGCCCACACCGTATTTTTGCCTATTTAATTCTAATGAAATTTTCTCTTTTATCTCTTGCAATCACATCTATTATTTTTAGTTCTGCAAACGTAATCGCTAGTGAAGTAGAACAAACATCACCTAATTCAATAAACAAAGCTGAAAACGCTATTGAGACTATTGAAGTAACGGGTCGCGCTTTTTCATTATATCGACCAACAGAGTCAGCATTTGGCACACGCACCAATACTCCACTAGAAAAAATACCACAATCAATTCAAATATTGCCACAAGCTTTAATAAGTGACCAAGCTGCACGTCAAATTACCGATTTATACAGTAATATCGCAGGTGTAAATGGTTTTAGCTATTCGGGTGTTACTTTTTTAGAGGATTTCGCCAAGACGAAATTTTATATGATGGCGTAAAAGGTGATCCGTTTAATGGCTTTGCTGTTCCGCAGTTATTTAACATTGAGCAAGTTGCTGTGTTAAAAGGTCCCAGTGGGGCAGTTTATGGAAGCGGTAATCCTGGTGGGATTATTAACTATATGACTAAAAAGCCACAATATGACGCTAATACTGCCATTGAATTAGAAATCGGGAATGATGACTTTATAAGTGGCGCATTCGAATCAACGGGTAGCGTGAATGATGAGCAAACGCAAGCTTACAGAATTGGTATTTACAAAGATAGTCAAAACCCGTTTAGATATAACACGGCAGAAGATAATACCATTATAGATTTAGGCTATCGCTTTGATTTTAATGATGAGTCTAATCTTGTGCTGCAATATACTAATATAGATCAAGACTTAGGAGGAGCACGTTTACGTGGTGTGCCTGTTGACGAAAATGGTGATTTTATTGCAAGTAGAGATTGGAATCATAATGAAGCAACTGACTATCAAAAAATGTCTGCGGACGTATACCAAGCAACGTATAAAAACCAATTAAGTGATGTGTTTAGCTTAGATGTTACGACTCGTTATTTTACCAATGAAGAGCAACAAAACTATCATGAGCCACGTGGCTTGTCTGATACCGATAATGATGGTGTTGTTGATTGGAGTGAACGCGAATTTAGAGATCAAAAGCGCGAGAATGAAGGGCTAAGTATTACCGCTAATTTAATTGCTGAAACAACCATAGCCAATATGGAACATATATTTTTAGTGGGCTCTGATTGGTACTCATCAAAATTTGATGCCGTGTACCGCACTGCGACTCAACAAAGTAAAGGCGGCCCTGTACCTGGACTCTCGCTGATTGATCCACAATATGGTTTAACATCGGCGGCTAATTACGACTTAGAAAATATAACACCGCGAATTATAAGCACAGACTCAAAAAGGTTAGGTATTTATATACAAGACCAAGTAGATATCACTGAAAAATGGAATGTAACCGCAGGCTTGCGCTACGATCATTTTGAAGACACGGATAAAGTATCTAACGTTGAGTTCTCTGATAGCGATGTTACTTTTAGGGTAGGTACTAGCTACAATATTAGCGATACTTTTTTTCCTTATGCTTTATATGGCACCGGTTTTTTACCGCAAGATGCAGCAAGCCAGTCGCAAGAAGTTGGTGGACCATTTGAGCCTGAAAACAGCCATATTACAGAGCTAGGTTTACGTACTAAGTTACTTGATGACTCGTTAGCCATTAATATTGCGACGTATCAGATTATTCGTAAAAATATATTACAAACCAGCTTATTGCAAAACGACACGGGAATTGATCAACTTGAATCCCTAGGTGAAGTACAAAGTGATGGTTTTGAGCTTGAGATAGTGGGTGATATAACTGACAAGTGGGTTGTTACCGCAAGTTATGCGTATAACGACACGCGTATTAATGAGCAAAGTGAAGATTTTTCTGCGCAAGCAGAAGGCACTGATAAATTTGCAAATGCCCCACAAAATACAGCTGGCTTATGGACGCGCTACGATTTACCAAGCATCAACTCATCAATAGCTGCAGGGCTTGACTATGTTGACGAACAAGTAAGCCTTGATGGCGCACACGTTAAACCATATACAATTTATAACATGGCCTGGAAAACGCAAGTAGAAAACTGGACATGGCAAATATCAGTTAAAAACGTCTTTGATAAAGAATATGCATCGAGTGGCTTTATTGACCGTACTGGGCATTTTCCTGGTGAGCCAAGACGCGTATATTTATCTGCAAAATATCAGTTTTAATACCAAAGTACCTCTAAGATAAAAGTACGAAAGCTCAATAATATTGAGCTTTCGTTTTAAATTAAATGTAGTTAAGGTTGGAAATAGCTGCTTGAGGTAGGTTTATTCTCCGGAGTTTAGGTTAAATAGTAGCAAAACCATATAACCCTAGTAAAACAAATACACTGGCCGAAATTGCACGCACTGTATTTAATGGCACTTGGCTTAAAAGCGCATTACCTGCAAAAATAACAGGTACATTTGCTATTAACATGCCCAGTGTAGTGCCAAGAGTAACCCACCAAATTGATTGGTATTGCGCGCCTAATAGAATGGTTGCTATTTGTGTTTTATCACCAACTTCGGCAATAAAAAACAATATACACGCGACAAAAAAAGCACCATATTTATCGTGCTTATGGCTAATTTCTTCATCCTTATCAGGAATAAGCAGCCAAAGGCCAACGCCAATAAAACTAGCATTAACAATCCATGGCATGTACTGAGTTGCAAAGTTATTGCTCAGCCAATTTCCAAACCAAGCACTGAGGCCATGGTTAATAATAGTTGCGGCTAATACACCTAAAATAAGTGCTATTTTATTGTGAAAACGGACGGCAAGTACTAACGATAAAAGCTGTGTTTTATCGCCTATTTCAGCTAAGGCTACTGTGACGGTTGATGTGAAAAAAACTTCCATAAATATTACTTACAGGCGGGAATATTAAACCAAGGCAAACAACTATCTCCCGCCATGAGGATAGTGCCTACCTAGGTCTCGCCGATAATGCTGCTACAACATTACAAACTTACCATGCACGTGAGGTGCAATTATGTTGATAAGTTTACTCGTCTATCAATTAATTAAAATATAAGTGCTCTAGTTCACTAACTAGTTATTTATTGTAATTGACAGTACTGAGTGGGCTACTCCCCCAAGAGAAATTGCATTATTCCATAAATTTTTTATTCGGTAAATATTAAGAAGAGTATGGCGTTTGCTTTTATTTTAAAAAATGAATAAAAAGCAGACGCTATAAATAGCATCTGCTTTTACATATTTAAAATCAATTAGTTAAACCATAGTGAGCTTTAAAATTTACTTAAGCCTGAGGTTTAATTAAGTATTTTTCACCGGTTGCTTGTTTAGAGTAAGCTGCAATTGATTTTAAATGCAATACTTCAGCTAATGACACTTCATGTGTGTAGTGACTTGCAAATGTGGTAGTAATTTCATTTGCAACACGTTCGCGCATCGCCATTACTGTATTAGTTCCTAATTTACCTAATGCATTAAATAATAAAAATCCATTTACAGCCCAAGCAAAACCAAAGTTACGGTTTAGCGTAATTGGGCCTCGATCTAATGCACCATAAATATAAACTTGCTTGAATGTGTCAGAGCCATAAATAGTGTGCTCTTTCATATCACGAGCTGCAGCAACTTCCATACAATTAAGAATTTCACTTGTTAATTGACCACCGCCAATGGGGTCAAACGCAATCGTTGCGCCCGTTTCAATAATTGCTGCCGTTAAGTCCGAAAGAAAAGAGTCGCTACTTGAGTTAACAATATATTTTGCACCCATGTTACGTAATAGTGTTTCCTGTTCTGCTTTACGCACAATATTTATTAAATCAATACCATCGGCAATACAAATACGGTTTAACATTTGACCTAGGTTAGAAGCTGCTGCGGCATGTATAATGGCTTTATGACCCTCAGCGCGCATGGTTTCTACCATTGCTAGTGCGGTAAGCGGGTTAACAAAAGATGACGCACCTTCTTTAGCTGTAGTCCCTTCTTTTAATTCTAAACAGCTCTGCACATTGGCACATATAAATTGACGATAAGTTCCTCCACCAATTACAGCTACGGTTTTACCTATTAATGCTTGTGCTGCGGGCGATGAGCCAGCTGCAACAACAGTCCCAGCACCTTCATTTCCAACTGGCGTTGCTTTATCAACTCGCGTTTTAAGTGAGGGCATAAATTGAGCCGGAACATCAGCTGTAATAACAGGGTTTTGCACAGTACCTGATTGCACCGCTGTAGACATATCAGCTGCGCTGAATAAAACGCCTAAGTCTGAAGGGTTTAGTGGAGCAGCTTCAAGACGAACAACAACCTCATCGGGGCCAGGTTGCGGCATTTCGATGTTTTTTAAAGCAAGTGTTAGCTTACCATTTTTACTAATAGTTGAAGTAAGTTGAATATTTGTATCAGTCATTTGGGTCACTCCTGTCAATAATTAAGTTCGTTGAACCAATCGCTTTATCGTATTGGTTATTTTTTGATTACACTTAGCGTAAAATATTACTTTGGATTCACTGCTTGAATTTGAGTTTTAATCTTTTGCATAAACTCAGGTATATTTGCCTGTCGATCCGCTTCTACTTTTTGGGCAATAGCAGATTGACTCATCGAATCGTTCCACTCTTTCATTTTAGGTACTTGTGCAAGTACATCCCAGTCAAGTTGGCTAGAGCCAAAAGCACTGACAATGGTGTTAACGTAATAAACGTAAATATCAGCCATTGTAAATTGCTCACCCGCAATACAAGGAGAAAATTTACATAATCGACTTAAGGCAATAACGCCACGGCTTAATACTTGGCGTACTTCAACTTTTAGTGATTCAGGGGCTTCAGTGCCTGAAAATACATAAGGTATTAATCGTCTACTTGGCAATTCAAAATAAAGTTCAGCTACTTTCATTATTTGGCGAACAACAGCGCGTTCTCCGGCATTTTCTGGGTATAACGCATTTTCAGGATAAGTTTCTTCAATAAAGTCACAAATAACACTCGACTCTGAAATATTAAGTCCTTCAGATGTAGTAATAGCCGGGACTTTACCGACCGGACTGATGGCCAATAAGTCATCGTTACCACTATAAATTAGGTGTTCTTTAAATGAGAGTTCTTTATACAAAAGTACATGTTTTACTAAGTTGTAATAGTTACTCGCGGCGAAGCCGTGCAAAGTAATCATAAATCAGTTCCCATTATTAATGTGAAGGTACTTTTTAATTGCATCAAAAATGCAAATTAAAATCTCAGTCGTTAAGCTAAATACATTATTACTTGTTTTAATTTGGTTATATATAAGAGAAAATGCGAATCACTTTTGCCTTTAAGACAATAATAAAGGCATTCGTAAATTTACTTAATGGAGAGAAGAGTTGGATCAACTTCGGGCAATACGATATTTTAATAAAGTAGTAGAAACAGGAAGTTTTACTAAAGCTGCAAAAGTTTTTAATGTACCGTCATCTTCTTTATCAAGGCGAGTTGCAGATTTAGAAAAAAGTTTAGGTGCAACGCTTTTAAAGCGTTCGACCCGTATTGTAAAGCTGACTGAAGTAGGCCAGATTTATTATAACGACATGCAGCAAATACTAAATCAGTTAGAGCAAAGCAATGAAACTGTTCGTAGTTACCAAACTACCCCAATGGGACGTCTACGCATCAGTTCGATGGTGGGTTTTGGCGAAAAAATCCTACTTCCTTTACTTGATGAGTTCAGCCAGTTGTACCCAGAAATTATATTAGATGTTAGTTTAAGTGATGAGTTATCAACACTTGGACGTGATGATGTTGATATTGCTATTCGTGGCGGTTACGCCCCAAATGAGCGAGTACTTGCAATAAGGCTTATGGACAATGGATTCATTCCCGTCGCTTCACCCCGTTATTTAGAAAAATACGGTGTGCCGATGAACGCGATGGAGTTGCAGCATCATAAGGGTCTTTATTTTAAAGCTCCATTAGGGCCAACGCCTTGGTTGTGTAATATGAATGGTCAATGGCATGATGTTTCAGGGCCTGCTGTCGCTATTTCAAACAATGGACCTTGGCTTGCAAAAAAGGCGTGCAACGGTGAAGGTATTTTAATGTCTACCCGATGGGCGTTAGCTTCATATCTAGAGTCAGGAAAATTGCAAGAGCTTACGTTTGAACATGAACTTACCATAACGCAAAGCGCCGAAATGGCCGTGTACTTGTTATATCAAAAACATCGCTACTTAGTACCAAAGGTAAAAGCGGCTGTGGATTTTTTAGTGCAAAAAATAAAAGTAACAAATGAAAGTTAATAAAGTGAGTAATCTCAGGGCGCTATATTTACTCTTAGGCACTTAAACTGTGTAATTACCCTTTTTAGGAGAAAATCCTATTATTTTAAATCGATTGTTTTTAACCTGCGACCTATTCGTTCACTATTATCTAATGGATGAAATGAAATAACCCTGCAATAAAAGGTAAATTATTAACTTAAAAATTAAATTGCCACCGTTTTGTTTGCGTAATTAGAGTGGCTGTCTAGTTTATTTTGTTAATAATCAAAATCAATATCTTTTACTCTTAATTGCACCGCTTCCATTACTCTTAAATCACTTCCATACATAAGGGCTGCAATTAAATAATAGCGCTTATTTAAATGAGCCATCAACATTTTAACTTCCTCTGGGGTCATCACGACAGGGAGCTTTGCTTGTTTTTTACTACGGGCAAAATTTAAATTTAATGAAAGTTCGTTTTTTATTATATGTTTGTATAAAAATGACAATGAATTGAGTGCAGTGGCTTGCGTACGTGGCGCGACGTTTTGATTTAACACTAAATGTTCTAAGTAGCGCTCGACTTCGTTATCTACCATTGAGGCGGGGTGGCGTTTATTATTAAAATGGATATAAGATGCAATCCATCTCAGGTAGGTATCTACGGTACGTAATGAATATCGACGAACCAACATATATTCAGCTATGTAATTTAAAAATGGGGAACGTGTTTTCATATTACCACCAATAATAACGCTGTTTTTATATACAGTATAGTTGTGCTGCTCCCATATTCAAGAAAATGAGCGGCGAGCGCATTTTGTCTTTTATTAATAGTTTGAGTGCTAATAAAAAATTATATATAGCAATGTGTTAAGTTATTTGTTAAAAAAGAATTATTGAATACATGAGCGTGACATTGGCAGATATATGCGCGATGAGCGCACTATAAAATTGTTAGGCTTCAAGGAAGAATATGCGTCAACCTTTAGAACCTGAAATGCAGGAACTGTCTGAATTTCTCAATGAATTTAATAAAGAAACTGATAGAGGTGCAACTCTAAATGCAGCCGCAGTTTTAGATGATTGGCTTCAAAAAATCCTTGAATCATTTTTCGTAGATAACAAATCAGGAAAAGACTTGATTAGCGGGTTTAATGCTCCATTAGGTACTTTCTCTGCAAAGGCATCCGCAGCTCATGCATTTGGTTTAATCGAAGACCGAGAGTTTCGAGAGATAACCTTAATACGAAAGATCCGAAATGAATTTGGTCATAGCTGGAGAGGCATCAATTTTGACGCTGATAAAGTTTCAAAATTAGCGAATCAGTTGCCTTGGTGTGGACCAACCGAGCTAGAACAAACATCAAATACTAGGCAAAGGTTTAACTTTGCAATTGCAATTTTGTTAACTGATTTAATGTGGCGTTCTCGTTTAGTACACAAAGACAAATTACAAGTAAAAACATGGCCAAATAAATCGAGAGATTGAAGCCTAACAAGCTGTTAAACAAGGACAAAAAACAGTTGGTTTTTGCTCCTTCGTCGCTTATTTTAACCAACTATTTTTTGCCTGTTAACAGGGCGTTAGGCATTCAGGGAGTGTTCAGTGTCAATTTCAGATAAAAATCGAAAAATACTTTGGGGTAAGTCTGGAAACAAATGTGCTATGTGTAAACATACATTAGTTTTTGAAAGTACCCAAAATGACAATGAATCTGTTGTTGGAGAAGAGTGCCACATTATTTCAGGTGCTAACAAAGGTCCGAGAAGTGATTCTGATTTCCCTAGAGAAAAAATTAATGATGTAACAAACCTCATATTGCTCTGTCGTATCCACCATAAAAAAATAGACGACCAAGTTGAAACTTACCCTCCTGAATCATTGAGAACAATAAAAGACGACCATGAGAAATGGGTTGAAGATAAATTAAAAGATCAACCTGCAACACCTAAAGTCCAAATAAAAAGAGTTAAAGAAGAAATTCCTGATAAATTACCTGTGATTAATTCAGGGAAAGAAATGTTTAACTTAGCCGCTGGAGTATGTGCTTTTTATAACGATTACAGCGATGACCTAACGGATGAAGAGGTAGATGCGGTTAGTGGTTTCATTCAAAATGTTAAAGATTGGGCTGAGTTAGCTCGGGAGATGGAGCCAAGCCAAAGAATTAATGCATCAAGAGACCTAGATAAAGAAATAAAGGCATTGCGCCAATTTAATATTTTTGCTTTTGCAGCGATAGAGAAACAAAAAATAGTTGGAGGTATCGGTGGTGAATCATCATTTCCTGTTCTCCATCTTTCAGTAAATAAAGCAAATGATTCAAATGTAGTAACTGGCGAGTAATCAGTAATGCATGCCTAACAAGGGTTTTCAAGTCGGACAAATTACAGTTGGCTTTTTGTTCGTGCCTCACTTATTTTAGCCAACTGCAATTTGCCGCTTAAAACGGCGTTGGTATGACTCCCACTGTCAAGTTAAACGCACTGATCCCTGCCTAACTTTTTTAAGCCATAATTACTTTAGC
>NZ_JANJGQ010000030.1:0-48262 GCF_030847595.1 Pseudoalteromonas sp. 20-92 | reverse complement strand
GTCCGGATCTGTGTGGGGTCGGCCTAGCAATAGGTCGCTCTACCACGATAGGCTGTAGAATTACTCTTTTTAGGAACATACACAACTATTCTTGGTTGGTTACTTTTTAACCTTGAATCCATCTGTTCGCTGTGATCTAATAGATATTATTCACCCACGGTAAACTGTTATGGCTAACTACAAGCCTGACTTATCCTGTCAAAATAAATTCATTCCTATCAATTTCGCTGAGCAAATTTTGCCTGGCACATTTGAATATGCCCTTTGTTATATCGTCGAAAATAAACTTGATTTATCGGGATTTGACGCGTGGTATAACAATGATAAAACGGGCGCTGCTGCGTATTCGCCTTCAGTAATGCTAAAGATTATTTTATTGGGCTATGCACATGGTTTTATCAGTAGCCGTCGGATTGCAAAGGCTTGCGAGCATAATATTTTATTTATGAGTGTGTCGGGAGATATCCAGCCGCATTACACATCAATAGCGGGCTTCGTGGCTAAAATGCATGAACAGATTGAGCCGCTTTTTACGCAAGTATTGATGATATGTGATGAAGAAGACTTGATAGGGCGTAACATGTTTGCCATTGATGGATGTAAATTAAAGCCCAATGCGAGTAAAGAGTGGAGCGGCACATTCGATGAGTTAAGCCGCAAAAAAGCAAAACTAGAACGCGCAAGCAAACGTATTATTGAACGCCATCAATCACAAGATGGGCTGGGCGAAGAATTGATAACTCAGGATTTAAAACAAAAAGAAAAGCTAGATAAAAGTGCAGGTAAAATTACCGAGTTCTTAGCCACTCACAAAGAAAAAACAGGCAGTAAAGGCAAGCCTGTTAAAAGTAATATCACTGATCCAGATAGTGCAAAAATGACTACCTCAAAAGGCACAATCCAAGGCTACAACGGCATCGCTATTAATGACGATAAACACCAAATCATCCTGCAAGCACAAGCATGGGGTTCAGTGGGCGAACAACAAACTTTACAGCCAGCTGTTGCACAATTAAAACAGCAACTCGCTAAACTCAATACAGAAAAACGCGCAGATGAACATACTATTAAATTCACTGCAGACAGTGGGTTTAACAGCGAAGTGAATCTTGGATTTATGGCGCAAAGTGGGTTCGATACGTACATTGCAGATAACCAATTTAGAAAACGAAATCCGCTGTTTAAAGCCAGCGAAACATACGAAACGGAGCAAGAAAAGCGCCGACTAAAATGCAGCAAAGGCAAGCCTCGGTTATTTACCTCAGACGATTCTCATTATGATGAAGCAACCCAAACATGCCGCTGCCCAGCAGGTAATGATATGTGGCGAAGCGGAGTTAATGTAAACAGCCATAACCAACAATACACACGATTCTGCGGTTACTTAAAAGATTGCAAAGTATGTCCACTACAACAGCAATGTATGCGAAAGCCACCCATTAAAACGGGGCGACAAGTACAGTTTATAAATAATAAATCACGCAAAAAGCTGAGCTATGTAGACAAAATGAAAGTAAAAATAGACAGCCCCATAGGTCGACGACAATATAGCAAACGACTCGGCTGTATTGAGCCCGTGTTCGGGAACATTACAGTGAATAAAGGCATGAATAAATTGACCTTACGGGGTCAAACGAAAGTGAATGCGCAATGGCAACTGTATTGTCTTGTTCATAATATAGAAAAGCTGCAAAACACGATGCATTAAGAAGGGTAAGCCCTTTTACCCTAAATAAAAGCCACTCAACCACCCTTAATCCCTTCCAAAACGCCAATTAAAACAATATCAAACACTTCTATATTCTGCGTAAAAATACAGTAATCAATTGAACCAAAATAGGAACTCAGCTATGGTTTGTTTATCAATAAAAACAAATTTAAAAACGAGTTAATCTACAGGCTCGTTAGGTTACTTGGAGGTGTATGAAAACTTGTAGACTTTGTCAAAATAGTAGTGACCTTAGAAAGTCACATATTTTCCCTAGATCGATCTATAAGGGTCTTAAAAAAGACAGTGGGCAACTGTTAAATTTAAGTGTTGATAAGCCGCTTGAAGCTAAATTATCCAATAGCAACCCGACAGAAATGTTGCTGTGTGGTGAGTGCGAACAATTTCTCAATCGTAACTATGAGGGTTATGGTACTCGCTTATTGAAAGATCATCAGAAATTTAAGAAAACTCCTGAAGGGTTGATTATTAAGAACTTCAAATTCAATAAATTCTACTTGTATTTGATTTCCATATTGTGGAGAGCATCTGAGTCGATATTGCATGTTTTCTCAAATGTTGAATTAGGTTCAAAGTTCAATGAGTATTTTCGTTGTTGTATTCTTAACCGTTCTACAAGACTGAATACTTCTTTAAAGTTGGAACATTTTTGTCGAATATCTATGGTGAAACTGGTAGATCCTAGCGGTGATATTCCTCCTGAAGTAATGAGGAAATTGCTTATGTATATCACAAAAGAATTAGGAACATCAGCTCAAGATCCTGTCTTATTTTACTTTGTTGTGGATGGTTTTTTGATTATATATTATCTTCGTATATTTGATGATATTCATGAGCAAAGAACTGAAATAATCGCGGCTCAATTGACCAACAACCATAGAGTATTTGTACCAAAAGTAGATTATCGTACATTCAAGTTTCTCAACCAGGCATTCGAAGCAATAAATGTATATCACGAGAAAAAGTAACTTAACAAGAGTTTTCAAGCCGGAAAACTTACCGCTGGCCATCGCTTCGCGATTATAGCCAACGTTAATTTTCCGCTTAAAACAGCGTTAGCTGTATTGTCGTACTGTTGTGATTATATAATGTTACAGATTTGCCGTTGCTCAAAAAATGTTCTTCACATATATTTAATTGATACTTAATTGTTTTAATAAGAGGGATTTATGAAAATATTACACAAATGGATAATTTTGGCGGGTTTATTATTAGCCGCTCTTATTTCGTATGGCTACGGATTTTCTCAAGGCATAGTTATCTTTGTTGTTTTAGGTGTGGCTTTGGAGCTTACATTTTGGTTTGGTGTTTTTGGTAAAAAGCAGCAATGTAACGAACACCCCCGCAACTAATCTACAGCTAACAACACGCCCTGAGGTGGACAGCAAGCGCTAAAGCTCACTTTCCACCGCAAATTTTAACAGCGGTGATCCCTTACTTTTCAATGCAGTTAAGTAAGTTGATTCATCGTAGGGCGTATGTGTTTTCCAGCACCTAAATAGTATTCGTGTCCACTTAAATGCCAATGATTTGATGATGGTATTATGGGGTTTTCCTTTGGCTTCTTGCTGCCGATAATATGCTTTTGCCCAAAATGAATAGCGCACAGATAATCCTGCCCATTCCACAAACGTTTGCCTTAACAACTTTTAGTGCATGATTACCGCCAGTGTATCCATTCCTTTTTGCCACTGCGTTCGTTTACTGGAGCAATGCCTGCGTATTGTTGTATGTCAGCGACGGAAAATTAATTAGGCACCCATCCTAAAATTACTGTCCATAAAGACATGAATAAACTGACCTTATGGGGTCAAACGAAAGTGAATACCTTTAGTTTACGCTGAGGCAACTGTATTGTCTTGTTCATAATATAGAAAAACTGCAAAACACGATGCATTAAGAAGGGGAAGCCCTTTTAACCTAAAATAAAGCATCTCAAACATCCGTAATCACTTCCAAAACGCCAGTTAAAACAATATCAAACACGTATTCATATGCTGCGTAAAAATACAGTAATCGATTGAACCAAAATAGGAACTCAGCTATGGTTTGTTTATCAATAAAAACAAATAAAAAACGAGTTAATCTACAGGCTCGTTATAAGGCATAATCGAGGTTATAGTGAATCCAGATGTTGCAAAAAAACTATCATTAATTTTAGAAAAAACAACTAAAGAAAGTAATGATTTTCATCTTGTAAATTCGATCGAACAGGGCGTTATCGAAGGTTTTCATACTTTTTCGAATGGTATGAATTCATTTGGTGGTTTTTTAATAAGTAATGGAAGTGAAACGCTCTGGGTTCTAATTATTGATTGGAAGGGTGATAATAATTATTACCTTGTTTTATATCCAGAAAATAATAATCTACCTCCCCTAGCTGAGCTTCATAAAGAAACCACATCACAAGATGGTACTGATTTGACTTGGAGTTATATTCCAAGGAAAAAAGACAAGAAGAATGAAATACGTAAAGAGTTATTTCAAAATGTTTTTGGGGCGCTTAAAGCCGTAGTATCACTTCCAAATGATGACGTGACGTTAGATGATACTCTCAACGACCTATTTCATATTGCTGCTTGTAGAGTACTTGCTGATAATTTAGAAGAGAACTTGAATTCATTAACACCAGTGTCATTTTCTGAAGGTAAAAGGCTAGAAAAGAAGCATTATTCCAGAGAGCGTTCTCAGGCATTGGTAAATCGGGCTAAAAAAATTCACGCAAAGAAGCACAAGGGTGAATTACCCTGTGAAGTTTGTGAGTTTGATTTTAAGAAAAAATATGGTGAAAAAGGAGCTTTGTATATTGAAGCTCACCACAAGGTACCTTTGAATGAGCTGGATGAAAATGAATCTAGAGAAACTCTAGTTGAAGATCTTGCTATGGTGTGTGCTAATTGCCATAGAATGTTACATCGTAGCCCTTATCAAACTATCAAAGAGTTGAAACACTGCTTAAATGCCTTTTAACAGCAAGCGCTGAAGCTCACTTTCCACCACAAATTTTAATAGCGATGATCCCTTACTTTCCAATACAGTTAAGTAAGTTGGTTGATCGTAAGGCATATGTGTTTTCCAGCACCTAAATAGTATTCGTATCCACTTAAATGCGAGCTTTGATATCACGCGTAAACATTCAACAATCGATTGTACCCAGGTAGAAACCCGGCTATGGTTTGTTATCAAGATAAATAAACCAGCTAATTTACAGGTTCGTTATGTCTCACGGAGGTTTTATCGCTCTATGAATGTTTTTCTAATAATTGCAGGTACATTAAGTGCTGTTGTAGCAACTTTGCATTTGGGTTGTATCTATTTTGGAGGTTCTTGGTATCGGTTCTTCGGTGCAGGAGAGCAAATGGCATTACTTTCTGAGCAAGGAAGTATTAAACCAACTCTTATTACTAGTGTAATTGTTTTGATTCTATCAACTTGGTCATTGTATGCATTTTCAGCCGCAGGTGTTATTTTTAAACTTCCATTCATCCGCCTAGCTCTTGTATTAATAACTTTTATTTATTTAGCCCGAGGTGTTGCTGGATTCTTTCTAATAAATAACCCTATGGGGCGTTCGCCTGAGTTTTGGATTTGGAGTTCTATTATTTGTTTATCTTTTGGAATTATTCACCTCGTTGGTTTAAAACAACAATGGGCAAGCTTGTGAGTAAAGTGTAATCTAATAAAGAATCAAACAAGAGCTATTACAATTGGCTTTTGGTAAAGCATTATATTTATAGTTAACTACTTCTCGCCAATAATTGACGGAACAAGGAATATTAAAATGGATAAAATGTCAGTTCACATAACCTCTAAACCTTTAGAAACTTACCCGCAAAAAAAAATTTTAAAGGTGGTAGCTGATGAAGTAACCGAAAAAGCGACTATTCACAAAGCAGCGGTTCAAAGTGACCAAGTGGATATATCCGAAGAAGGAAAAGAAAAAAGCCTGGAAGATCAAAATCGTGAAGCGTTACGTAAATTATCAGGCAATGAAGATGCAAGTCAGGCATCACAATCTGAAGAAGATCCTATTGATGAACAGATTGCTGAAATACAAGAAAAGATAGAAAAACTACTACAGGAAACTGCATTATTACGCAGTAAAGATGATGAAGAGTCGCAGGCTAAAGTGAAGGTGCTAGAAGCAGAAATTACCGGGCTTAACACTCAACTTATTGAATTATTGAGACAGCAATTAGAATCGGGTAAATAACAAGCACAGTAAGTATATGCAAAGGTAATTGGAGACAAGAACGTTATTAATAACATAATAAAGACGCTCACCTTAACCTTAAAACTAAAGGGGTTAACCCCTGATCTTACTGAGCAAATTACTTAATTAACCAAAGTGGCTTATTTAAAGCCGCTACTTACTTTAAAAGCGCAGCGGCTTTTATTTGCTTTATGAACTAGTTTGCTGTCATCAACATTAGCTTTGCCTCTTTACCGTCTGTTAATACTGCGACGTTACCTTTATCAGTTATAAACACATCTCTTAACCTACCTGCAGCCTTAGGAAATACGTGAGACTGTGTAAATTCACCATTGGCCAGATTAACGCTGTAGAGCTTTTTATCGACTAGCGTAGTGATTAGCACATGTTGTTGCAATGAAGGGAAGGCGGTATGTTTAGAGCCGTAATACGCCATGCCTGATGGCGCTATTGATGGCGTCCAATTAACACTTGGTTTTTGCATGCCTTTATATTCAGTAAATGGTGAAATACGCGCTTGTGAGTAATCTTTGCCATAGGTGATTACCGGCCAGCCGTAATTAGTCCCAGCGGTTAAGTAGTTTAGCTCGTCACCGCCTGCAGGGCCGTGTTCGTTGCTAACAATTTGCTGCGTATCGTAATCATAAACTAAGCCTTGAGGGTTACGATGACCAAGTGAGTAAACAGCATGTGCATTTGGGTTTTGGTGATTAATAAATGGGTTGTCTGTTGGAATGGTGCCATCTAGGTTTATACGTAATATTTTACCAAGTTGGCTGGTGATAACTTGTGCTTGCTCTCTAAAGTCAAACCCATCGCCCGTTGAAACTAATAACGTATTGTTGGGTAGGACAAGGGCGCGTCCTGCGTAATGTTGCGGTGTGTTTTTATCAGTCGCTACTTTATAAATAACGTTAGGCTTTGAAAAGTCAGTGCCATTAAACGTGGCTTTGGCAACAACAAGCCTGTTTGCGCTTGCATCACCTTGGGCATAAGTAAAAATAACTTCTTTTGAGTCGTTATAATCTGGTGATAATACAATGTCGAGTAAACCACCTTGGCCTGCAACGTATAAACCTGTTAGGTTTAATTTTACTCTTGATTGCGCATTATTTTTAACTATAACGACGTGACCATCACGCTCTGTAATTAACCACGTGCCGTTTGGTAGTTTAACCATACTCCACGGAGACTGTAATTGCGTAGCCAGTGTTTTTGTACTGTATTGCTCCTTTGGTAACGCAACATCGGCATTAACAGAAAACGAAAAAAGCGAAAGCAAAGTAAAAAAAGAGATACATTGTTTACGGGGCAAGCCTTTGCTAGCATGGCTAGTATAAGAAAAAAGCTTTATTTTAAGTTGAGATAACCATGTTGTTTTTAACACGTATATTGCCTTCATTTTTAGTTTCTTGGTTACTTACATTCACACTTGCTAGCTTGTTTCATAGCCAATACGTTGTCAATCAATTAGTTAATGTAGGTGTGGTGGTGGGCTTTAGTGATCGTGCTAGTTTAACGCTTGATGATTGGTTAGGCTTATTACCTACCTACGGCGCTATTATTGCCGTAGCACTTGCCATCGCTTTTTTTGTTACCGTAAAGCTTAACAAAAAGGTTCAAAAATACAGTACTCAGTTATTTATTATCGCTGGCATTGTGGCATTTACTGTTGTGTTAATTGCCATTGAATCAATTATGAATATTCATATTATAGCGGGCGCAAGGGGCTGGGGTTTTTATGCTCAACTGCTTGCAGGCGCAGTAGGGGGCTTTGTTTTTGCGATGCTTACTAAGGCCCTAAAAACTAAGGCAATAAAAGAGCCTCAACCTTCTAGTTAATAAAGCTAAGTGGCCTTATAGTAAGTGGGGGCTTATAAAAATGTGATTAGAGCCTACGATAGTAGACTCTTACCACAGCTTTATAAATTCACGCCATAACTGCTTTAATCGCTTCTAAGCCTTTTTTTAGGGTATCTGCATCGGTAGCATAGTTGATACGAATACACTCGTGCTTGTGCGCCCAGCTGTCGTCAATACCAATAAAAAAGTTGTGACCTGGGATCACATACACGTCTTGCTCTTTAAGTTGTTGATACAACACCTCGCTTGTTATTTTTGCATCTTTAAACCACAGCCACATAAAAAATGCGCCTTCAACTTTGTGCAAATAAACAGGCAATTCGGCAAATACTTCATCAAACAACTCAATCGCTATGTGTGCTTTATTACGATAAAAGGGCAGTACAACGTTGCGGCACAGCGGGAGTAGTTCGTTGTCGTTAATTAAGCGTGTCACTAAGCTTGGACCAATACTATTTGGCGATAACACCATGCTGCCATTTACGCGGCCAATTGCTTTAATAATCTCATTATTAGCAACCACAATACCGCTGCGTAAACCCGGTAGGCCAAGTTTTGAAAGTGACATACATAAAATAATGTTCGAGTTCCACGTTAGGTTTGCGTCGGTGTAAATACAACCTGGGAACGGATCGCCGTACGCGTTATCAATAATGAGCGCAATACCATATTGCTTAGCGAGCAAATCAAGGTGTTTTACTTCATCGTCGGTAATTACATTACCTGTTGGATTGGTAGGGCGTGATACGCACAGCGCGCTTATGCTGCTGTCGTTTGCTAGTACTTTTTCAACTGCTTTAAAATCAATGACGTATTTAAACTGTTTTGATACACTACCTGTATTTAAAATTTCGATATCAGGCTTTATGGCAACAAACATATCAGCCGATAAACCTTGATCGGCATAACCTATGTACTCTGGCGCAAGGGGAAATAAAATCTTTTTATGGCTGCCATCCGGCATTTCGCCTGCCAACATATTAAACAGCACAAAAAAGTTAGCTTGACTGCCATTACCAAGTGCTACGTTATCGGCGCTAATATCCCATGCATACTCTTTACTTAGCTGGCCTGCTAATGCCGCTCTAAACTCGTCGTTACCAGTCGGGCCGTCGTAAAGGCCAAATACCTGCGATACCTTGTTACTGGCAACGAGTTTTTGTAATTCACTTAAAAAAACCTCATTTACTTGTGGTACTAGTGCGGGGTTACCGCCACCGAGCATAACAATATTAGGATTGTTGCTGTTTTTAGCACCACCTAAATCTTCCATTAACTGAGTAATGCCGTTGGGTTGTGTGAATTTAGTGCCAAAGTTTGAGTAGTTCATAATGCATAGCGTTTGTTAGTAATGGGGAGGGCAGTATAGCGTAAATAAAGGGCTTAAATTCGATGATGAGAATAATTCAATGCTGAGATTTACAGGTAGCTATAGTAATGTAATTTCTTATAAAAAAAGGCTAAGTTAAGGTTTTTTAACGCCGTATAAAAACTCTTCGCCGCAGTCCATATACAAATCAAATTTGGTCATAACTTTGGTAAACATGGGGGCGTGTAAAAATTCGTTTAACCATGCGCGTACATGCGTGTATTCACTTTGTAAGTACCAGTGTTTATCTACGCGTGCAAACTGTCTAATAAATGGCAGCAGAGCATAGTCGGCTAGGCTTTTTTCATTGCCCATTAGGTATTTATGGGTAGTTAGCTTTGCTTCAAATTGCTTAATAAACTCTTCGCAGGCTTTTTGATAATAAATTTGTGCCATGTCTTTTGTGCGAGCATAAAATTTGTACTTTTCGAGCACCGGTTTAAATTGCGTGTCGTTTAGCTTAATTAATTCAAGCATGCGCTCAAGTGCTAATGGGTCTTGAGTATGCAGTAAATTATGCGAATCATTTTGCTTTAAAGCCCACAGCATAATATCTAGGCTTTCATCTATAACTTGATTATTCGGCAGTAATAAAACAGGCACCGTGCCTTTAGGTGATATTTGCAAAAGATGCGGTGGCTTATTTTTAGTTTTTATAGCGCGTAGAAGCACGTGTTGCTCTGCCATTAAAATACCCATTCGTGCGCGCATTGCATATGGGCAGTGTTGTAATGAATATAATAATGGCAATGTCATTTTATTACTTACCTTAGCTATTTAAGCCTTCAACATACTGCTGACGGGTTTGTACTTTAACCAAGCTATTTAAGTGTTCAACCGCTTGTGTTTGCCCTTTGATTAAATCTTGAAAATGCGCAAGTAACACGGCTTTATCCAGTTTTTCTTTATCGCCTGAGCCAATGTCGGTTAAATCAATCATAAATTCGTCAAATTTGTCGGCAAAGTCACTCACAATATCCATGTTTAAAAATTGCTCATGGTTATAAATACTTGGGTAGCCGCCTTTTTGTTTATCAATAGCAAAGCTAATACCTTTAACATTGGTAACGGTGGTTTCTTTTTTACAGCTCAGCATACAGCTTGCGTCAATGCGTGGTTTTTTACACCCTACTGTTTGCTGGAAAAAACACTGTCGGCTAGTCATCATTAGTATTGGATGATAAATGCTGTACATCATTTTAAAATTGTTAGGGCGTTTAATATTACGCATTTGTGGTTTGTTTATTTCGTTTGAAATAAACGCGCCTTTTGCGTTTAAATCTTCTTGTAGTGTTAGTAACGCATAAGAGTTTGTGGTGTTTAACAACGGGCCTGCAATCCAATCAATACCCATTTGTACTGCTTTAAATGCAACGCCTGTGTTGTTACTAATAATAAGCTTAGGTTTTACAACCTCGAGCAAACGTACTGCTTCTTCAAAATCTTTACCAATTAACACCGCCGGAAACCACGGAATTAACTGTGGGTGCTCTAAAAATACATTAATGTATTTATCGTTATCGGTTCTAAAGCTCTCAGGTAATTTAAAGTAAACATCGCCATCTGTTAAATCACAAAGGTGAACGTCTTTTATGTCCGATATTAAAATAGACAGTGTTGTTTTATTCTCTGCTTTTTCGTGGTTTACTAGTTTTGGTAATTCAACAGGCGCGAGTACGTCTTTGCCTTCGTTTAATAAAAACGCGACTTGCTTTTTAATGCGCGCTAGCTCTTTAAACGGAATGCTTAAGTTGTTGCCTAAGTTTGAGTAATCCATATTTTTAATTTCAAAATTGGCATTACTAAAGGTTTTAAAGCGTTTATCAATGGCAGCAATATCAACAACCGATTTATCGGCAGTTTGCATCACCATTTGCGATTGAACTTCAAAGCGTAGAGGTTCTTTTGCGTTTTTATTCGAAAGCGTAATATCGTTTTTATCTTCAATAATTATGTTTACAGTGAATGGCTGATTTAATTGCCCTGTAAATTCTAATGTAAGCTCGCGTTTTGAAATATCTAAAAATTCAATTTTCTTTTTAACTAACGAATCAATTTCACTTTTTTGAGTGGAAAGCTCTTGCTGTGCATCGTAAATTTGCACGACCGAAATTGCGTTGTTTTTTTCGTTAGCATGATCAAAGCTATGGTCGCGCGGGTTATCGGTAAACATGTTTTTTGTCATGTCACCTTGCAAAAACTTATTAGTAAAATTTCGGTTAAATACTTTGTATAAGCTTGAATCGTCTTCAATTAGGTTACCGGTTTGCACAAAAGTGTCTATCTGTTTGCGCCAGCTATCAATAACAGTATGTACGTAGTTAGCACCTTTAATGCGGCCTTCTACTTTTAGCGAGTCAACGCCTGCGGCTACCAACTCAGGTAAATCAAAATAGGCTGAGTTGTCTTTTAAGTTTAATGGGTGTTTGTTACCCATCGCCGTTGGCTCGTATTCATCACGACACGCTTGCGAGCAGCGACCACGATTGCCCGAGTTACCCACACTTACCGAGCTTGAATAACATTGCCCCGAAAACGCAATACATAATGCGCCATGTACAAACACTTCGGTTAATACATCGCATTTATGCGCTACGTCGGTCAATATTTTAATTTCAGTTAAGTTAAGCTCGCGCGATAAATTTACGCGTGTAGCGCCAATGCGGGCTAAAAATTCAACTTGTGATTCGTTATGCGTAGTTAACTGCGTTGATGCGTGAATATGCAAAGTAGGAAAGTGCTTTTTAACAATATTGAATAACCCTAAATCTTGCACAATAATACCGTCGAGCGTGGTATTTACTAGCTGATTTAATAGCTTAAATAGCGCACCCATTTCGTGCTCTAATATAACTACGTTTAGCGTTAAAAAAATCTCACAGCCGTATTCATGGGCTAGGCGAAGTGCGCCGTTAAGCTCATCAAACGAAAGATTAGACGCTCGGTTACGTGCATTAAAGGTATCTAACCCACAATAAACCGCATTAGCACCGGCTACAATGGCGGCTTTTACCGCGTTAACATCACCGCCTGGGGCTAATAGTTCAATCTTTCTACTCATTACAATGTCGCTTCGCTCATATTTAATTGCCGCGAATTTTATCTGGTTAGTAGCATGAATGCTATTTATTGAGAGATATAATGATTTTAAAATGTAAAATCAAGCTTTTAAACGACCAGCTTTAAACTTTGCTATAGAAGGTGTTGTTATTTGTACATATTAAACGGCTACTTAACTTAATTGGAGTAAGTGGCGATTATGTTTTATTTGAAAGTCGAGTCAGATTTTAGTGTTTGCTTAATCAACAATAGTATTTATATAAATGTATGATAAGGTTTATGTTTACTTATTGACCTCATATAACACATGAAAAAATCGCTACTTTTTTTACTAATTATTATTATCTCTTCAGTGGTGAGTATTCAGTTATTTATTATTCCGCAATTTGAAAACAAGGTGAGGCATCCCACTGAAAAATGGGCGTTAGAGTTTTTAACATCGGGTTCTACTGATTTACTTGCCGACCAACTTAAAGGTATACCTAAAAACGACAGATTAGCTTATTTAAACAATATACAGGCTAATTTTGGCTTTGCGCTTTCTTTGCAAGCATATAATCAACGTGATTTTTCGAGCGAGCAAAACACCTTACTTACAGAAAATAAAATTTTAGGCGACCCATTTGCTGATTTAGTTTATCGAAAAATTGATGACAGCCAGCTCTTAGTTATTGTTAAGCCAAACTCTGTGCCCAAGCATTTAGTAAATGAAGCACAGCGTTGGATGATGGGCACTTTTTATTTACTTAATAATAGGTTAATACAGTACCCTAAAAAAGAGTGGCCGCAGGTTATTGATTCGCTGAGCCATGAATTTGCATATCCCGTGTTGCTCAAAACCTTGAGCGAATTAAATTACACATCGCAGCAAATGGCTGAATTAGAACAGGGCGTGATGGTTTCTATATCATCAAACGATTCTGATTTTATAGGGTATCCCGCCGATATAGTGATGCAACGTATTGGCAATAGCGATCAGGTTATTGTGCTAGGCCCATTTAGCCCTGAGCTAAAAAGTAAAGTTGTGTATATGTTGAGTGTGTTTTATTTTATATTCGGCTTTTTTTTACTGATCCCTATTATTATTTGGTTAATTCCTGGGTGGCGTTCTATGCGATCTCTTAACAAGGTTGCTGCGCTGCTTGGGCAAGGCAAGTTTGAAACGCGGGCTAAGCTTATTCGTTTTAGTCATTTAAATAACTTATCTAAAACATTTAATATAATGGCCGAAAAAATACAGCGTTTAATTTCTTCACATAAAAATTTGGTTAATGCGGTGTCGCATGAGTTACGCACACCTATTGCGCGTATCGAATTTAACTTAGAATTACTTCGTGGCAGTACAACAAACGACTATCAGGTAGGGCAGTTAGATCGTATTGAAATTTCGCTAAATGAATTGAATTTACTTGTGTCTGAAATGCTTACCCACGCTCGCTTTGATAGAGAAGCCCCAACATTAGCATTAGAAACCGTTGAGCTTAATCAATGGATAAAACAAGAGCTAATTGTTTGGCAAGAAGCAAACCCAAAAAAAACAATTACGTTACTTGAAAATGCTGAGTGTGAAGCACTGTTTGATAAGTTTTATATGAGCCGAGCTTTAAGTAATTTGATTCGAAATGCGATTGCTTATGGGCGAGATGTTATTCAGATCAGTTATCAAAAAGTAGGGAAAGGTTGGTTAATATATGTAGAGGATGACGGCGATGGCGTTGCTAACTCAGCTCGAAGAAAGATATTTGAGGCATTTTACAGAGAAGATGAAAGTCGTAATTTACAAACAGGCGGAACCGGTTTAGGCCTTGCTATTGTGAAGCAAATATTAGATTGGCATGGCGGTGAGGCGAGTGTTGATGAGTCTTCTTTGGGTGGCGCACGTTTTATTTTGCACTGGCCTACTAACATGTAAGTCACGGATAGGTTTGCAATTAATTAAATGATTAGACACATAACTCTGCTTAGTAAGAGATCAATCTTATAATCGTTAAACAGAGCCTGTATATAAGCCGATAGGTATGACATGGAATACGTTATGAAACCAAAAATTTTAGTTGTAGAAGACGATTTGCCGTTGGCAGAGTCTATTGATGAGTATTTAACGCTTGAAGGGTATGAAGTTAAAATAGCGGCTAATGGGGAGGATGCGGTTACAACTATTCTACAGTGGCAACCTGCATTAGTTATTTTGGATGTTATGTTGCCCAAAAAAGATGGCTTAACGGTGTGTCGTGAGGTTAGGCCTTTGTACAATGGTTATATTGTTATGTTTACCGCACGAGAAGAAGAAATTGATCAAATTGTTGGGCTTGAAATTGGCGCAGATGACTACTTACTCAAACCGGTAAAACCTCGTTTATTACTTGCTAAAATTAAAGCGTTTTTAAGGCGTGAGCAACCTATGCAAGCTGCAGGGATAAACACACAAGCTAAAGGTTTTATAAGCTTTGGAGAACTCGTTATTGCATCCCACAATAGAACGGTTACGTTAGGTGGTTTGCCAGTGCAACTTACCGATGGTGAATACGACCTTTTAATATTGCTGGCTAAAAATGCTGGCACGGTTTTGTCTCGTAATAGTATTGTTGAACAGTTAAAAGGTTATTATTATGACGGTATTGAACGTGGTATAGATAACCATATTAGTCAGTTACGCAAAAAATTGGGCGATGATGCGCGTAATTCTTTAAAAATTAAAACGGTACGCTCAAAAGGGTATTTGTTTGTTGTAAGTGCATGGTAAATAATAGGGTTTGTAGCAGTAGCATATTAAAGCTACTGCATTTAAGGCGCTATAAATGTTATTCCTCAGCCATTACTCGTTTACCGTTTTTATCAACAATAAGTAAATAAGAAGCGCCAAAATCACCAGTGCATAAATCAATAAATTTATCATCAATTTTTAAACCATTAGCGCAGCTGTTAACGCTTAAGTAGTCGGTGACTTTGCCTTTTTCAGTGGTTATTGTTTTAGTGTTATCGATTAAAACAGTGTAATTACCGTTAGCAAATAAACGTACATTAAATACGTCTGCATTATTGTTTTGCTTTTTACTAATCACCGAAACAGTTTGTTCGCCCGATGCTTTCCAGGAAATAACCCATAGGTTATCGTTATTGCTTAAAGTTTTGGTTATACGCTCTTCTTGGTTTGTGGTAATGCTGTTTTTAACACCTAAATTGATCATATTGTTAATTGCTTTATAGCTGTAACGGTAAGTTGTGCTTACTGTGTTACTTGCTACATCGGCTGAAATAATAGTATCGTTATCAAATAGGCCGCTATAACCTGTGCTAATGTTCCTTTTTTTAAGATGAAGATCGGCCATGTAGTCTAGTGAATTTACAAAAGATACTCTTGCCTCATGAGTTAATTTATTATCTAGCTCATCTGAGCTTTCACCACAGCCACTTAAAATAGTTGCAAAGCCAAACAACAATGAAATACGTAGTCCTTTATTACTGGTGTTCATAATAATCTCCATAATTTTTAGTTTTATTGCATTTAGTAACTGATTCTAGAAATGAGGTATTTAAGTCGTAAATTTATAGCTCAAAGGCTAACATATCAGTAGACATGTAATTCTCAGGGCTTGTCGGGTATTGTCATGAATTGTAAGAAGCTGTTAATTTTTTATGTGTTTATCAATTTCGCAGTGGGTTACTTCTTATTTTTATTAATTTTATACAGGCTAATTTTATCAGTAATCTTCCCCCGTTATGTACGCAAGAAAGTGCAAACTCTATTCGTCCCATTGAGTCAGAAATCATGAACACCCAACTAAAAATAGCCACATTTAACCTGTTTAACTACCTTGAGCCGCCCAATGCATACTATGAATTTGAGAAAATTTATACCGGGCAGCAGTGGGCTAAAAAGCAGCGTTGGGTTGTTGATTACTTAACAGATCATGCCCCTGATGTGATTGGTTTTCAGGAAGTGTTTAGTATTGATTCGTTAAAAGAGCTAGTTTCTGAGCAAGGCTATAATTACTTTGCAGTAGTTGATACGCCAGAGGTGATTGATGATTTTATTTATAAACGCCCAGTAGTAGCGATTGCCTCTAAATATCCCATAGTTGAGATAGCAGCGGTTGAGCATGACAGCGAGCTTGCAAGTACGCTTGGCCTTAATAGTGAGTTTACTTTTAGTCGTAAGGTATTGAGAGCGACCGTTACTTTGCCGCACATAGGCAATACTGATTGTTATGTGGTGCATTTTAAATCTAAGCGCCCGATGATTAATGTTGATGAGCACAATAAAGAGCTTGCACCCGAGCAAAACATAATTGAGATTTTAAAAGCGAACGTAGCGGGTGGGTGGGGCTCAACTATTCAGCGTGGCAGTGAAGCTACATTGCTAATGATACAAATGATTACTCGCCGTGAAGCTACGCAGCAACCCATGCTATTAATGGGGGACTTTAATAATGAACTTGCGGATGGCGTATTAAGCCATTTACTGACGAGTACGCTACGCTTTGCACCTGCGTTTGACGCTAAAACCTACCTTGCTAAATATTGTTTAAATGATTCATGGGATTTGTTTGTTAAGTCGCAGCTAAGTAATGATGAAGTGATTAGCGATGAAGCAATAACAAACGATGTACAAAGCGATTGTGATAGCAGTAACAGCCAAGTAAAAAATATAAACATAACAAAGGCAGCACCGTTAAGACCGGCAACACATTATTATGGCGCGAGCAGCTCTGTGCTTGATTACATTTTATTGTCGTGTGAGTTTGATGCTAGTTATGATGACAGTTTTTTTGAAGTCAGTGGTTATAACACTTACGACAGGCACTTAATAAATCCCGAGTATGATCGAGACGATCTAAGCACCGACCACGGTGTTGTGTTGATCACACTAAAATTAAGGTCTTAAAGGGTGTTTTTATTATGAAAAAATTAATTACATTCTTGGTTTTTTTTATGTTTAATTCTTTTGCTGCAGAATTTCCTACCAGTGCACGTTCTGAAAAAGCGATATCAATGGTTGCACCCACTTTAAAAAAGCAACTATCTGATAAAGGGCTTGAATATGGTGCACCTATATTTATTCGAATATTCAAAGACCCAGGTATTCTTGAAGTCTGGCTGGAGTCGGATGATGGCACATTTATACACTTCAAAAATTATGAAATTTGTACTTTTTCAGATGATCTTGGCCCTAAATTAAAAGTAGGCGACAACCAAAGCCCTGAAGGCTTTTATTATGTTGATGCTAGTGGGCTTAATCCTTGGAGCAATTATCACTTATCATTTAATTTGGGCTTTCCAAATAAATATGACCGGACACACAACCGAACTGGCAGTGCACTGATGGTGCATGGCAACTGTGTTTCTATTGGGTGTTATGCGATGACTGATGAATATATAAATGAGATTTACGCGTTGGGTGCTGCAGCGTTAAAATCGGGGCAATCTTTTTTTAGGGTTCATTCATTTCCGTTTATGCTTGAGGATGAAGTTTTATCAAAGCATAAAGCAAACCAATGGTACCCTTTTTGGCTTAACCTTAAAGAAGGTTACGATTACTTTAACAACTATAAAAAGCCACCAAATGTTGAAGTTTATAAAGGAATGTATACGTTCGAAAATAGATATTAATGGTAAAAAATATACGTAAATAATCGGGCTGTTTAATTATATTTTTTGTCGTTTAAAAATATTAACCGTTTTGATTGGTTGTTAGCTTATTTGAAATCTTTATTATTGAGTTGAATGTTTTTTGATCTGCATCAAGCTTATAAGCGGCGGTAATGATAGATTATTAATAGGGATACTGACATTTAAAATTCATTAAAATCATCTACTATCGTGAAGTAACAAAGTAGAGTCACACCTATATTACAATTAACTCATACAGTGATAGTTAATACCAAAAATAGTGCAGTATTAGCCTAATCTTATAAATAGGCCAAGACTGGCTACATTTACCTACTTTTATATACATGGAGTTTTACCGCATGACGATTAAATCGACACTCAAATCTCTCAGTACAATCGCTGCTGTGATCATATTGGGTGGGGGTGGTTGGTATGTTTGGCAAACTCAGCAACCAGCACTGCTATCTGAACAATTGCCAGAGAGCGTAGCCTATGGAAATGGCCGCATTGAAGCGACCGAGTACGATATTGCAACAAAATTGCCGGGGCGCTTGATTGAGGTTTTAGCACAAGAAGGTGACATGGTCGAAGCCGGTCAAACATTGGCGGTTATTGATACTGACGATTTAAATGCACAATTACGTGAGGCTAATGCTGGGTTACGTGTTGCTACTGAGTCACGTAAATATGCTTTGGCAATTGTAGAACAACATAAAAGTGAACTTACTTTTGCAGAAACCGAGTTACGTCGCTCTGTAGCACTGCTCAAACAAGGGCATATTTCAAAAGAAGTAGTTGATCAGCAACGAACAAGCGCTGCAACAGCGCAAGCGGCTTTAAAAGCGGCAAATGTAAAAGTGGTGCAGTCGGATGCAGAAATAGACGCAGCACAAGCGCGTATTGAGCGATTACACAGTAATATTGCCGATAGCACCCTTAAAGCGCCTATTAGTGGCCGAATATTATATAGATTAGCAGAGCCAGGTGAAGTGCTTGGCAGTGGTGGGAAGGTTTTTTCTTTGCTTGATTTAACCGATGTGTACATGAGTATTTATTTGCCAACAGCGCAAGCTGGCAAAGTAACAATAGGCTCTGAGGCACGCATTGTAATAGATGCAATTGCGCAATACACGTTACCCGCTAAAGTTACTTTTATATCAGCGCAAGCACAATTTACGCCTAAATCGGTAGAAACACGTAACGAGCGTGACAAACTGATGTTTAGAGTAAAAGTGAAGCTAGATTCAAAATTATTAAACGATCATATTGAACAAGTTAAAACAGGCGTGCCTGGACTTGCTTATGTTTTATTAGCACCAGAGCAAAATTGGCCTATGCAGTTGCAGGTTAGAGTGCCTGAATAATGGCTGATGAAAACAATGGCAAAAAGCAGATCAACAAAGCTAAAAAACCTTTTAGTGTGGTTAAGCTTACTCAGGTTACGCATCGCTATGGCAATAATTTAGCGTTGGATAATATTAATCTGGAGTTACCTGCGGGCAGTATAGTGGGTTTTATAGGCCCTGATGGCGTAGGTAAGTCGAGTTTGCTTGCACTTATTGCAGGAGCACGTGCCGTTCAAAATGGTGACGTTGAAGTGTTAGGGGGCAATATGCGTAGTAGCCGCTTTCGTACTTCAACTTCGCCACGTATTGCTTATATGCCACAAGGATTAGGCAAAAACTTATACCCGACACTCTCTGTTTTTGAAAATATTGATTTTTTTGGTCGGCTTTTTGGGCAAGAAAAAAAAGAGCGTCAGCACCGAATCAAAAACTTATTAAAAAGCACTGGACTCACTGAGTTTGCTGATCGCCCTGCAGAAAAACTCTCAGGCGGGATGAAACAAAAACTCGGTTTATGCTGTGCGTTAATTCATGACCCTGAGTTATTAATTTTGGATGAACCAACAACGGGGGTCGATCCGCTTTCTCGTCGCCAATTTTGGCAATTGATTAACCATATTCGCGCTCAGCATAGTGGTATGAGTGTACTCGTTGCTACCGCTTACATGGAAGAGGCAGATGATTTTGATTGGCTAATCGCCATGGACGATGGCAAAGTTATAGGTACTGGTAGCCCAGAGGAGATTAAGGCTCAAACAGGGAAAAAATCCCTTGATGAAGCATTTATATCATTACTACCTGAAGAAAAGCGTCATGATCATCACGTACTTGTGGTTCCTCCTCGTCAGAATAATCTAAAAACTGATGAAGCCGCTATTCAGGCTACAGCGCTTAGTAAAATATATGGTGATTTTACAGCGGTTAACAACGTTAGTTTACGCATTGAACAAGGCGAGATTTTTGGCTTTTTGGGATCAAATGGCTGTGGTAAAACCACAACTATGAAAATGCTGACAGGCCTTCAACCGGCAAGCAGTGGCGAAGCTAAGTTATTTGGTCAAGTTGTTGATGCTAACAATATAGAAACTCGTAAGCGCGTTGGTTTTATGTCGCAAGCATTTTCACTTTATAATGAATTAACCGTTGAGCAAAATATGGTGTTGCATGCGCGCTTATTTCATTTACCAACAGAGCAAATTGCGCCGCGCGTTAATGAATTAATTATACGGTTTAACCTTAAAAAATACCGTGATGATTTTCCTGTCGATTTACCGTTAGGTATTCGCCAGCGTTTATCGCTTGCGGTTGCGGTAGTGCATAGCCCTGAAATGCTTATACTTGATGAACCTACCTCGGGCGTAGATCCTGTTGCACGTGATGACTTTTGGGAATTACTTATTGAGTTATCGCGTGAGCAGGGCGTTACTATTTTTATTTCGACTCACTTTATGGATGAAGCCGCACGCTGCGATAGAATTTCGTTGATGCATGCAGGAAAAATACTTGCCAGTGATACACCCGCTGCACTTTGCAAAGCACGCAGTGCTGATACGCTCGAAGATGCCTTTATTACTTACTTAGAAGAGGCGATGCTTGAGTCTCAAGCGAGTTCTGCTTTGTCAACAACGACGGTCGATGAGCCTGAACCATTACCAGAGATTGAACCTAAAATACCGTCAATTGGTAAAAAGAAAGCGAATACCGCTTTTAGTTTTTTACGCTTGTTTGGCTATGCTCATCGCGAAACGCTGGAGCTATGGCGCGATCCTATTCGTTTAACCTTTGTGTTGTTAGGCTCAATTATTTTAATGTTTATTTTAGGTTATGGGATTACCTTTGATGTTGAAGATTTGAGCTTTGCGGTGATGGACCAAGATCAAACCCCTGAAAGTCGCGATTACGTTCAAAATATTGCCGGATCGCGCTACTTCATACAAAAAGCTGATATTAAAAGCCCTTCAGAGCTAGATAAACGAATGCGCAGCGGCGAGTTAAGTGTGGCCGTTGAGATCCCACCTAATTTTGGCCAGCAATTGAAACGCGAGCGCACGCCAGAAATTGTAGTTTGGATTGATGGTTCCATGCCTTTTAGGGCAGAAACTATATCGGGTTATATGACGAGTTCGTATTACAGTTACCTAACTGACTTATCATTGCGTACTTATGGGGTCATACCCAATTTGGTACCGGCGAATATTGAATCACGCTATCGTTATAATCAAGACTTTAAAAGTATTGAGGCCATGGTGCCTGCTGTTATTCCACTTTTGTTAGTGTTTATTCCTGCAATATTAATGGCGTTGGGTGTTGTACGTGAAAAAGAATTAGGTTCAATCACTAATTTATATGTTACACCGGTTACGCGACTCGAATTTATTATTGGTAAACAACTGCCTTACATTTTAGTTAGTATGGTAAGTTTTTTTGGCTTAGTTGCCCTAGCTGTCACTGTATTTGGTGTTCCGCTAAAAGGAAGTTTATGGGCGTTGAGCTTGGCTGCTTTATTGTATGTAACAGCAACAACTGGTGTAGGGCTGTTAATTTCGGCTTTTACTAAGACACAAATATCGGCATTAGCGGCATCAACTGTGGTTGTATTGATGATTGCTGTTAATTTTTGCGGGTTGATTGACCCCGTTTCATCCTTAGAAGGCTTTCCTGCAATAATCGGAAAACTATTTCCAACTACATACTTTTTAGAAGCATGCCGTGGTGTGTTTAATAAAGCACTTAATTTTTCTGATTTATCGGCGCAGTTTTTACCTTTGCTTACTTTTATACCAGTGCTGACGTTAGCCAGTGTATTTTTACTTCCAAAGCAGGATAAATAGCCATGCAATGCCTTAGTAATATTCTTAATTTAGGTATCAAAGAACTGCGTAGCTTATGGCGCGATAAAGTGCTGTTATTATTTGTGTTTTTTGCTTTTACAGGATTAATTTATGTTGTGTCTTCGGCAACTTCCATTGAGTTAAATAATGCACCTATTGCAGTTGTTGACGGCGATCAATCACAACTATCTAAGCGTATAATTAATGCATTTTACGACCCTTACTTTAAAACGCCTGACGTTATTGCGTTAAGTGCAGTGGATCCTTCGTTTGATAACGGAAGTTATACCTTTGTGCTAAATATTCCGCCACACTTTGAGCGTGACGTTCTTGCAGGTAAGCAACCTACATTACAAGTGAATATAGACGCCACACGTATGTCGCAAGCATTTATTGGTGATAATTATATTCAAACAATTATTAGTGCTGAAATTAATGAATTTGTTCAAGGCTATCGATCGGTATACACACTGCCTATTAAGCAATCGGCGCACATAATGTTTAATCCCAATATGACCAGTGTGTGGTTTGGCAGTGTGATGGAATTAATGAACGTTATTACCATGATTTCGATTATTTTAACCGGAGCTGCGGTGATACGTGAGCGTGAACACGGTACGCTGGAGCATTTATTAGTAATGCCATTAACGCCATTTGAAATTGTAATTGCTAAAATTTGGGCCAATGGTTTAGTTATTTTATTACTGACCACTTTTTCACTTTTTATTGTAATTGAAGGCTTTTTACAAGTGCCTATTCATGGCTCAGCAGCGTTATTTTTATTGGGCGCCGCCATTCATTTATTTGCGACAACATCATTGGGAATATTATTAGGAACGCAGGCGCGTACCATGCCGCAATTAGGCTTACTGATGATCCTTATATTATTGCCATTGCAAATGTTGTCGGGCGGGGTTACCCCTCGCGAAAGCATGCCTGATATAGTACAAAATATTATGTTATTTGCACCTACGACTCATTTTGTAAAGTTTGCTCAAGCCATCTTATATAGAGGAGCGGGGTGGGATGTAGTTTGGCCTTACTTTTTGGCTTTATTCGTAATCGGCAGTGTATTTTTTATATTTGCATTATCGCGGTTTCGTAAATCAGTCGCGTTTGGATAATAAGGTTTATCTAGTCGGTAATTTTTATAAAAAGGTGGAATTACTTACATTCATAAATAGTTTTACTAAATTAAACTTATATTTATCAACAAACTAAGTGCGGCCTAAAACTTGCTGGATAATACCAATTAAAAACACAATAAGGGATTTAATAATGACTGAAGTTACACTTTCGGCTTACTTAGCGTTTTACCTGTATTTAATTATGTTGGTTGTACAATGGGCAGTGGCTACGTTTAGTAAAGCAAAAGAGCCTAATGCGGTGCCAGGTAAAATTGATGAAGATTTATCGCACGACAGCTTTATATTCAGGGCGCATCGTACATTTCATAATACGCTTGAAAACAGCGCATTATTTATAGGTACTGTGTTATTTGCATTTGTAATTAATTACCAAAGCCCAATATTTGCAATGTGTATTTGGGTGTACTTAATTGCGCGTTTAATTCACATGGTACTGTACTACGCTATAGCAACAGAGAAAAACCCAAGCCCGCGTAGTTACTTCTTCTTAATTGGTGTGATTGCAAATATGGTTATGCTAGTGATGATTGGTTTGAGGTTAATTGTATAGCTTATCTATTAAAGTAATAAATATTGTTCATCACAATATCTATAACCAAAGCGAAGTGATTTTATAATTACTTCGCTTTTTTTGTAAAGGGAGTGGGTCTTATTAAAATGATAGGGCTATTTTTAACCATGAGCATTTTGATTAAATTTTATTTACCTCTGTTCATGTGTCTTTGGTGTTAATTTAATGTATTTATTATATTAATTGACGCGTGATAAATAGGCAGGCAATATCTAACTATCTTAGTAAATTATTTACACTACCTTTAAGTATTATCCAGGCAATTTACTCTTTGCTGTTTGGTTTTTACTTAGCCCGCGAGGTTACAAATCTTACGACGTGGTTAAATCGTCTCAGATAGAGCAAATTTAACCCAAAGAGCTGAACAGGGCCTGCATAAAACGTATTATTTACGGTATTAAAATTGGTATAAGGAGGCACTTATTAAAATTAAAATAGTTTTAGCTTTGTCGATTGCCGCACTATTTGTTTTTTATCTACGTGCCGAGTTTTTTTTGCTAAGTCCAGATGCCTCTGATACTGATGACTCACCCGAAAGTGAAGTTACTTTAGAGACAACACGCTTTGTTTCAACTAAGGCGGATCAGCACTTGGGAGTTGTGTTTGATAGCTGTGATACGAAATTAAGCGATATGAAAGTCAATGATGAGTTTTCTATTTGTATTGAACTACTTCTTATTGAATTACGTGATGAAACGCTAGAGATTAAACTTGCAACAACGCAACCTCTTTATTTGGCATGGATTAAGGTAAATTGGCCATCAGGCTTAGAGCATATGCTTGGGCTGGATACCATAATGCGTAATCGCTTACTAAATAGTGTTATTCCTGTCATTGGTCAATATGATCTACAAAATTTGTCTGAGTGGATTCAAAATAAAGGATTTGATAATAGCACTCAAGTTGATTTAATCACTGTTGCATACTCTTCGCTTATGGATGAGAGCCCCATTACAGCCATTGAAGACGTTAGATTTTCTTTGAACCCTGCCGTTAAATCTGGTGTGATTGATAAACTGTTAAATCAATGGAGTAGAAAAAATGCTGGCGCAGTGATGGAGTGGTTTAGCCAACAGCCACGCCCAGATATGTATGCGCATTTAATGGGTTTTGTTTTGATGCAATTAATACAGCAGCAACCAAATGATGCTGAAAATATAATTTCAGAATTGCCTAACTCTCAATTAAAATTTGATACCATTAAATTTTACACAAAAAAACTCGCTTCAGAAAATTTAGAACAGTCTTTGAACTGGGTTAATAGTATTGAAGATGAAGCAAGTAGGCATGTAGGAATAGTGCAACTACTGAAATATATGGCGACTAACGAGGAATATATAGGTCGTTCGTTTGACGTGGCATTAGCGCAAGAAGATCCTTTTTTCCGTGATAAACTATTAAATAACCTTAGTATTGATATACCTTATAATAAATTAGGTATGTTGATTGATTTAGCGCCCACACTGCCAGTTTCTGCAAAAAAATGGGTAATGAGTAATATTGGCTCTCGTTTAATTAAAAATGATCCTGATATGGCACGTGATTGGCTGAAGTCATTAATGCCGAGTAATGAAGCTAGTTATGCAAAACGTTTTGTTGGCGAAAAATCTATTGAACGTGATTTACCTTTTGCTATAGAGCTTGCTAATGATATATCGGATCAAGATGAGCGAATGTTATTAATAGAATCAATATTAAAATTTGTTTACGGACGAAATGATTTTGATTTTGAATTATTATACGAAACATTAAGATTGTCATCGAGTGAAATAGATCAAGCGAAAATAAAATTTTATAACGCTGATACACACTAGCGCCTGTTTATCTTTTGAGGTTGAATTTACAGCGCTGTGTTTGGTATTTAGGCAAGGCAGAGCCTATGTAGTATGGCTATTCTCCTAAATAGGTGACAACTATACATAAAGAACACACGGGCTGCCCTCGGTTTCTTTCATCGTTGCCTGTTGTAGGTAAGGAGTGATTAGGACGTGGCAGCAGTTACCCAGCCCACTAGATTACAAATCTCGCGCTGCAATTAAATTACCCCTGAGTTGAACAAATTTAATCCTCAAAGATCAGCAAGCGCTGCTAGCGCCATAAAGCTGTTAGCTTAATGATTAAGCCGACAAAGTATTTATGAACAAATTTATTTTATGAAGATAATAGTAGATGCCGATTTTTATTTTTAATTAAATAGAGAGGTGGTGATGTATTTATTTTTTGAGATTAATTAATCTGAACTTTGGTCAAGATACTTGCTAATATATTGACTTATAAAGATATTTAAATTTATTTTCTCTAGCCTGAGGTTTTCAGTGAAAATAAGGCGAATTCACGCGTCAATAGCTGCTCGAGATAGATTTACTATCCAGAGTTCAGATTAATTATACTCAATGCGGCTTTAATAGCCGCATTAAGTAGTTTTGGGGAGCTTAAATTTTATTGCTCCGTGTCGTATAACGAGAAGTAATAAAACCTAGTATTACAAATATTTTAGAATGACTTAGTTTGCTTTGTAAACACGTACCCAATCAATCCAAAATATACTTTTGTTTGAATCCGCTAGCTCGGTTGAATTCGGTTTTACATCACGCCAAGGCTGATGTTCCATATCTAAAATGATGTGCATTGGTTTATTTAGCCCTGTGCCGCCTGTATAGCCTTCAGGATCAATTATATTCGGACCCGAAACGCTGCGAACTAATACACCATCAATATAGTAATCTAGGTTCCATGCGTCCTTCCAATGTACACCGTAGCGACGAAATTTATTTCGGTATGTTTCACCGCTATTGTATACCCATGCGCCTGCATCTTTTGGTTGGTAATCTTGAAATGGCTCACGTATAAAAACATGGTGACTTACGTGCATACGTTGGTCAAACCACTCTTGCCCTACACGATCACTGCCGTAGGACTCCATTGCATCAATTTCTTGAGTTGAATCAGAGCTCAGCATCCATACGGCATTAGCCATAGTGTTATTACTCGGTTTTACCATTGCCTCAAGATAAAGTGGGTATGTAAAAGTTGCTTTTGAAGAAACAATTCCCGAAAGCACTTTATTTGTTCCTGCTTTTTCAGTTGCCTGAAGGCCTAACGCACCACCAGTAGTGTAGGAATGACCTGAACTGAATTCAGTATCACCAGGCCCAAGCCAAGCATTAATATACGAAGCATTCCAACGATTGGTAAATGCTGCCGGTTTATTTGAAGTACCGGCTTGGTAGTTAAATTGGTCGGAAACAGTTTGTAATTGCCATGTTTTACCTGATCCAGCAGAAGCCGGAATACTATATGCGTCCCAATCTGCAGCATGTGTTGCTGTGCAGAGTATTGCGCAAGTAGAACAGGATAGTAGTTTTAATATATTCATATAAAATCTCCATGCAAATTAATGTAGATATGCTTCTTTAACTAGTGCGAGTGACTTTAGTGAATTTAATCATCGAAAGATAAACAGGCCCTAGATGAAACAATCTCTTTTGTGTGTACCTTCTATTATTTGTATCCATATTCAAACTCAAGCTTATGAAAATACCAGCATAAGCATACCGACATGGATACGTTTTAATAAAAGTTAAATAGTGTGTAATGTAACTTTGTTGTACTGATTTTAAAGTAACACCAAAGCAACTGTTTGATATTTACACAATTACACATTGTTAACAATAGATGATTAAATATTTATTTTGTTAATAATTAAATTACACCTGTTAACATTGTCTTTTTGCTTAGGCGAGATATTTTTTCTCTGTATCAATCAGTTAACTTTTATCAAAATAGAGATATTACTACTGCTAATAAATACCTAATATTGGAACTAGAGAAATGTTTTTAATGAAGCAAGGTTGGATTGTTTTTATAACTTGATGTATAAATTGAAAAATAATTTGTTTTTATTTTTACAATTTTTATCTAAATCTATAGTAAAGAGCTATGCTAGGGACGTTGAGTTATTAATATTTTAACAATTAGAAATATGAAGTGAATGAACGTTTTACAAAGCAGTAAACGACACTAATATTTAGATAAATTTTTCATGACACAAAAAATTTACATTTAAAGCGAAGAGCCTTGTTAGCAGCTTCGCTTTTATGTTTTTAGTTGCATCAAAATAAAGGCTAATATCTAGGGTCTTATATGATCAATCTACTCCTATAAATCCGCCAGTTTGGTGAGTCCAAAGTGCAGCGTAAATTCCGGCTTTAGCGATTAGTTCCTCGTGAGTGCCTTGTTCAACCACGCCGCCATCATCGAGTACAATTAATCTATCCATTTGTGCAATGGTTGAGAGCCTATGCGCTATGGCAATAACTGTTTTGCCTGTCATTAAATCATCAAGACTTGCCTGAATTGCAGCTTCTACTTCAGAGTCGAGTGCGCTGGTGGCTTCGTCGAGTATAAGTATGGGTGCATTTTTAAGTAGCACACGTGCAATAGCAATACGTTGGCGCTGACCGCCCGAAAGCGTAACACCGCGTTCGCCCACCTGTGCATCAAAGCCTTTATTGCCTTTGCTGTCGACTAAGTCGTTTATAAACTCAAGTGCCTTAGCTTGTTTGGTCGCGTTGAGCATTTCATCGTGGGTTGCATCGGGGCGACCGTACAAAATATTGTCTTTTACTGAGCGATGTAGCAAAGAGGTATCTTGCGTTACCATGGCTATATATCGGCGTAGGCTTTCTTGGCTTACGTCTGTGATGTTTTGCCCATCAATTTTTATTGTTCCTGAGTCGGTATCGTAAAAGCGCAGTAATAAGTTAACAAGTGTTGATTTACCAGCGCCAGAGCGACCGACTAAACCAATTTTTTCGCCAGGTTTAATATTTAAGTTTAAACCGTCCATTACTGGGCTGCGATTAGTCTCGTTTGCTGCTTTACCGTAGTTAAAGTGTACGTTGTTAAACTCAATGGCACCTTGGCTTACGTTAAGTGTATCGGCATTTGGTTTATCGGCAACTTCAATAGGGTTAGAAAGTGTTTTCATGCCATCGGCTACGGTGCCAATGTTTTCAAATAAGCTGCTTATTTCCCACATGATCCACTGCGCCATACCGTTTAATCTAAGCGCTAAGCTAACAGCAACTGCAATAGCTCCGGCGCTAATTGCGCTAAGCGACCATAAATAAAGTGATACAGCGGCAACCGAAAATACTAATAGGTAATTTAAGCTTTGAATAACAAAGTTTAAGCTGGTTACTAAGCGCATTTGCTTGTACACAGGCTGTAAAAATACATCCATGCTTTGTTTTGCGTATTGCTCTTCACGTTGGGTATACGAAAATAATTTAATGGTAGAAATATTAGTGTAGCTATCAACAATACGACCGGTCATTTCTGAGCGCGCATCGGCTTGTGAGCTGGCAATTTTTTTAAGGCGCGGTACAAAATAAAGCTGCACGCAGATGTATAAAGCTAACCAAACCAGTAACGGGATCATTAAGCGCCAATCGGCTTCGGCAACTAAAAATACCATAGAGCCAAAATAAACCACGATATACATTAATACATCGAGTAGTTTAGTCACTGTTTCGCGAACGGCTAAAGAAGTTTGCAGTACTTTAGTGGCTATTCGTCCAGCAAATTCATTTTGATAAAAGCTGACACTTTGGCGCAGTAAATAACGATGCGCTAACCAGCGAATCGACATAGGGTAATTGCCCAGCAATGCTTGGTGCAAAATAGCAGAGTGAAAAAATACAACAACGGGCAGCACAACTAACAGCATTACGGCCATTTTTATAAGTTCTGACTTTTGCTCTACAAACAAAGTCTCGGGTGTATAGGCCGTTAACCAATCGACAAGTTGGCCCATGTAGCTAAATAAAGAAACCTCTAAAATAGCAAGCATGGCGGCGCTGATTGACATAAGTAGTAGCGACAGCTCCATTCCTTTGGTGTAGTGGCGACAAAAAGCAAATAAAGTAGAAGGCGGCTGAGTGGGTTGGTCCTCAGGAAATGCTTTTGTCATTTTTTCAAATAATCGATACATTTTAAAAACTTAAATGGCAAATAATGGTGAGTATTATACCATTTAAGTATTTTTAAATGCAGGTTTGTAGGTCATTAATTATGAGTATTATTCTTATTTATTGCGTTGGGTTACTTAGATTTATTCCTTCGCTCATGTATAAATCATCGTATTTGAGCCCACCATTACCATAAGGTTTTTTAATTGGGCCCGTATTACAGTTTGCTAAAAAGTATATAAGAGGTTGTTCGCGCTTCATTCTAAATTGTGCATTTTTATATACCAGCGTTTGACTGTTAAACTCACCACCTTTTACGTAAACATCATATTGCTGACCTTGCTCTGAGGCTGCTGCGTTATTAACAATGTACCATACGTCGTACCATGTATTTGTTTGCAGAGGTTTAGCTGACTGTTTTGTAGTGTAGTTTTGAGTGTTGCTATATCCGCTGTCGGTTTTAACCATTAATGCGCCATCGTTTACAAGCCCGTTTGATTCTGTTTTATCGGTTACGCGAAGTGTTGGCTCAAACGCATCGTACGCATGTTTATTAATTAACTCCGGAGTAAGATTACTCAGCCCAAAAGCGTGATTATTGGGAAACGCAGCGACGTTTATACGTATATAAAATGTGTAGGTTTGACCAACTTCAACCGCTAGTGGAAGCTTTGTATAAGAAAGCGCTTTACGATTTCCTACAATGCCTTCTGCCGCAGGCTTTTTTAGTAAATAATGATTAACAGATGCGATTGCTTGTTCTGGTTGTATAACTGTTATTTGTGGATTTTTAACTTGTGGTTTGGTTTCATTTTGAGTATCAACACTTTGCCACTTGCTAAGTGAATGTTCAAAGTTATCAATAAGCAGCCAATCGCTCGATGTGTTTTTTTGAATGGTTGAACATGCTGATAGGGTGCTGAATAAGCAAAGAAATAAAATGTGTTTAGAAGACATAATTGGCTCTCGTAATATTAATGATATTTGGTTAACCAATTTTAATTTCGGCTATGGTTTTTATTAAAAGTCATATAACCAATTTAACTTTTTTATGTCAATCACTAAAACATTAGTTATGGTTTGATTGAGCTTGAAAATGTAATATTGTCATTGTATTCAATCAGCTCAGCAAATTTTAGCTGAGTTGAAATTAATTAAATTATTAGGACGTTTTATGTATACGGGTTCGTGTTTGTGCGGTGAAGTAAGTGTTGAAGTATTGGGCAGTATAACCAGCATTATTCATTGCCATTGTTCACTATGTAGAAAAAATAGCGGGACTGCATTTGCAACTAATGGCTTTGTAAATACAGATGACTTCACAATAACGAAAGGGCAAGAACGACTCAGTGAATATAGTTTTAAAGCAGGGCGTACGCGCTATTTTTGTAAATGTTGTGGCTCTCCTGTTTATAGTAGTAATGCAGATGACAAAAGCAGAATACGAATTCGTCTAGGTATATTTGATAGCGATATTACTGAACAAGTATTGTCGCATAACTTTGTTACATCTAAGGCTAACTGGGAGCTGTTAGAAACAAGCTTACCGTGCTATGAAAAACATGAACCTGGGCGGTAAGACGTTTTATTCAATGTGGTAAATACTGTTAATACTTTTATAAAGGTCTGGCGCAAAATTTATAAACACAGGTGAGTTTTGTATTTCATCAACGTTAATATGCATCAACGTATGTTGGCACAATATCAATACTATATTTTTATATTCATTAAACTCTATTAGCGCCAAGCATTTAAAATGTTGCCTTATCAGTACCAAAAGGGCTTGTAATTCTTGACCTGTTTGCGGGTTTAAATTAACGATTACTTGCGTATTTTGCTCACTACAGCGATTTATGTTTTGCCAAAAGCTGTCATTGGTTAAAAAAGGCTGATGATGTTCACCACTAAAAATATCAATAGTAATTACGTTGAAGTTAGCTGCGCATTTTGAAATATACTGCTCAGCGCATTGTAAGTGGATATTGTGGTTACTTGGTAGGTTAAATAATTGCGTTGCAATAGAGGCTATATTCGGGTTTATTTCGATTGTACTAAATGTATTAATGATATTTATGTAAGGCGTATGGTTTTGCAGGTGATACATGATTCGCTCAAACCCTGCGGTTCCTAAGCCTAAATTTAATATGTTTAGTGTATTTACAGGTTTAAGTAAAAAGAGCAACATGCATTGATTTACAGGGACGATTACTTGTTCTGGATGCACAAGGCACATAACACCTTGAATAGTAATATCTTCATCTTTTTTTTGTGCAAGTGTTAGCCAACGATACTGTTGATTTTGAAATACAGTTATAGGGCCAAAATCAGTTTGTTCTGATTTGATTTGGTTTGCTTCAATGGTATCGTTTTTTAGCTGACGCATAACTTAAACTTTTTTATAAACACATTCATAGTGTGCCACGAAAAATAAATTTTTAAATAGATTATTGTGCAGAACACATGTAATTTCACTTATTACTATAATATTGTATTGGCAATTAACTACTTAAGTATTATTCAAGGATTGGAAATGGGATTGATTTTAGGGCCAGCTGTTTTAGCGTGGTTTGCGGTATTTATCTATTCTTTACGATTAGGGTATGTGCTTATTTACAAAAATATGAGCGTGTTAACCACAGTGTCTACTTTTGCAATTAGTATCGTTGGTATGTTGGCTTTTATGACGTATGGATATAGGCAGTTTGTAAACAATACCTCAGTTTGGGCATTTGAGATCCCAAGTTACTTTTTATTTAACAAAATTGCTTTTATAGGTGTACTAAGTGGTTTTTTACTTAACTACTATATTAATCCTGCAAATAATTCTGATTTTTTGAGCTGTTTAGCATTTGTATTAATATTTATTTTTTCTGCTGCTGTGCTTGCAAGCTTAGGAGGACATAAGGCGTTTTTAAAAGAATTTGGTATTAAAACCACTCACTAAAGTATACATAATCAGTTTTGGCCCAGTACCTATTGGAATTAAATGGCTTTTACTATCCGCGTAACCTCTTGTAAATGCGCTTTAGCGTGCTCCTTTCTACATCTACCTCAAATGTATTGCCATAAAATCTAAGTTAAGTAATGGTTACACTATAATAATTAGGAGCTAATAAATGCTTAAAACACCTTTGAAAATCACAACAACGTTACTTAAATTTACTGCAATTGCAGGCGCTTGCACACTTGCACTATCAGCACATGGGAAAACACAACTTCAATATACCGACCAACAAAAATTACATGACATAGCAGCTCAAGTATCAGCCGCACGTATTGGTAGTGACATTCAAACGCTGGTGGATTTTGGTACTCGCCATACGCTTTCAGAAACTAAATCGGATACGCGAGGCATCGGTGCGGCTAGGCGTTGGATAAAAAAAGAATTTGAAAAAATATCCGCGCAGTGTGGCGGTTGTCTAGAAATTATTGAAGTAAAGGACACTATATCGGGCGAAAAACGCATTCCTAATCCTGTTGAAGTGGTTAATATAGTGGCCATTCAACGCGGGTCGAGCGAGCCTGATCGCATGGTGATGATGTCGGGCGACATAGATTCACGTGTAAGTGATGTTATGGACTTTACGAGTGATTCACCTGGGGCAAATGATAACGCATCAGGCGTGGCAGGTGTAATAGAAGCTGCTCGTGTTTTAAGTAAATACAAATTTAATGGATCGGTAGTTTACGCGGCGCTTTCGGGCGAAGAGCAAGGTTTGTTTGGTGGAAAAATATTAACGGCTTACGCGCAAAAGCATGACTGGCAAGTTCATGGCGTTTTAAACAACGATATGATTGGCAATATTACCGGCATTAATGGGGTAAACGATAATACAACTGCACGTATATTTTCAGAAGGTACCCGTGTTGTAGAAACAAAAGAGCAAGCTAATATTCGCCGCTTTAGAGGTGGTGAAGTTGATTCTGCGAGTCGTAATTTAGCGCGCTACATAGATACTATTGCGGATAGATACATTCCTAATTTAGATACAATGCTTGTATATCGATTAGATAGGTTTGGCCGTGGTGGGCATCATCGTCCATTTAACGATGCAGGTTTTGCCGCAGTGCGTATTATGGAAACTAACGAGCATTACGATCGCCAGCATCAAGATTTACGCACCGAAAATGGGGTTGAGTATGGTGATACTATTGAAGGCGTTGATTTTGATTATACGGCTAAGTTAACTTCACTTAATGCGGTAACGATGGCATCTATGGCATGGGCACCCGCACCGCCAAAAGAAGTTAAAATAAAAGGAGCAGTTACAGCTGATACGTCGTTTTCATGGCAACAAAGCAGTGATGAAAATATTGCGGGTTACAAAATTTATTGGCGTTACACGAGCGAGCCGCAATGGCAGTTTAGTAAATACGTTGGCAGGGTTTCACAGTACACACTTAAAAATGTAGTGATTGATAATTATTACTTTGGTGTAGCCTCTGTTAGTAAAGACGGTGTTGAGTCGCCAGTAGTGTTTCCGGGTGATGTAGGTTCGTTTGATCACAATATAAAATAGTAGTTTGGCTGAAAATTCAGCAAACAGAGCGCTTGAAGGTGTAAATGGCCATTTTATACTTGCACCTTATTTACTAAGCCCTTAGAGTGTAAAAAAAGAAGTAAAAGGTTATTAAAAATGCAACAACAAGAAAAAAAACCGTTAACAGCACAAGAGCAAGCTTTAGCTGAGCAACAACGTGTTGCATGGCAGCGTGAATGTTTTCAGGCAGCGCAAAAACACTTAGCTGAAAAGGGCATTATGCCAAAATCAGTAGTTGATAAAGACAGCCGATTTTTAGCGCCACTTTGCGCAATGTGGAAATTTAAAGCACAAAATGGTAAAACATATTGGGTGGTAACAGGGCGGTTACCTACAGATCATGCTGAGGTTAGTGCGGCTACAGATGCCCGTGATGCAATGCGTTACTTTTCTTTGCAGTGGCAATTAAAAGCGGATCAAATTATGAGTACAGGCGCCCGTGACAAAACGCAGGTAGATTTTGCTAACTTACTTATAAATAGAGCACATGGCTTGTACGAAATGTATGAAAATGAGCCTCTGTGGGCAAATGAACCAAAGTAACTACAGTTTGGGTTAAGTAAAAAAGTAGAGGGTGATGGTTTATTTATTGCCCTTTTCTTAATCTAATGGACAAGTGTGAAAGGCGTTGTATTAAACGCCGAAACAGAGCATTGCATACGTTGCCTAGGAATTCCCGCCTCCATAAACACATTTCCTTGCTGAATAAAGCCATTTCGCTTAAAACGTTCTACTTCATCTAGAATACAATTAATACTGACAGCTTCTATCCCCTGATTTGATGCTAAATCAATAATGAAATTGAGAAGCGATTTATATACATTGCGGTTTCGGTGTGCGGGTAGTACAGCTATTCGACCAATTAAGCCATCAGTACATAATCGGCCTGTAGCAACGGGGCAGTGAGTGTCGTCTGTAACAAGTACATGCAACGCAAATTTATCTAGGCTATCAAATTCTATACGTTTAGGTATGTGTAATTCATAAACAAAAACACGCTCACGAATTAGTTGAAGCATATCCTTACGTATAGCCCATTCTACTTTATCAACTTGATAGCCCATGGCAAACTCCTAGTTAAACCAAATTCCCTCATTAACGAGTGTAGTAAAGGTTTGAATAAATACTAGGCTAGGTTTTAAAAATTTTAACTGCGAGGCTTCAAACTCGATATCGTCAGTTAGTAGTTTCACAGCAGCTAAGTCAGTTAATAACACAGTGTAATTTTCGCCGTTTACACTTAACAAAATGTTTTCTTCAAGCAATTGATAAATAGCGCGTGTGCCACCTAAGCGTTCAAACACAATGGTGTTATTAGTTAATGCATTCGTTATTTGCTCAGCTGAAAATGGCTCTTCAACAGGCGCTAAGTCCATTTCATGTTTAGGTTGGCTTAAGGTTGTTCCTAGCCATTGTTTGAATAACGTGTCGTTTTCAAGCAGTCCTTGCATTAATTTTTTAACTTTAGTGACTTCAATATTATTAAGCTCACCTTTAGATTCTCTGAGTGTGAGATTACCATCGGTGTAGCGTTTTTGACCACTTTCGGTATCAATAATATGATCGGCGAAGCTCGACAATAAATCTTGTTGATTAGGGGCTCTAAAACCAACTGAGTAATTGAGTGCATTTTCTACAGCGTAACCTTCGTGAGGACACCCAGGTGGAATATATAAAATATCGCCGGGCTCTAATATGCAATCTATTACGGCTTCAAATGCTTCTACTTGCAGTAATTTTTTGTTTTGAGCAAACTGCTTAAGTGTCGGATCAGGCAGACCTACACGCCAATGACGTTTGCCTTCGCCTTGAATAATAAATACATCGTACTGATCTAAGTGTGGGCCAACACCACCATTAGGCGTTGAATAGCTGATCATTAAATCATCTATGCGCCAGTTTGGAATAAACCTAAATGGTTCTAGTAGTTGTGCAGCATCGCTATGCCAGTGATCAACTGCTTGCACGAGCAATGTAGAGTGATCGTCTGTTAACTGCTCAAAGTCTTCAAATGGACCTTGGTGCGTTTGCCAATCATTTTTATGATTGGTGATAATGCGTGACTCTATGCTTTCTTCCATTGCTAGGCCGGCAAGCTCATTAGCATCAAGTGGGTCTTGAAAATCAGTAAAACCTTGTTTGATTAAAAGCGGTTTTTTTTGCCAATAATGGCTTAAAAACTCTTGCTCAGACAAATTATTTATTTTTAATTGATACATACATTATGCCTACTAGTTAGTGCAATGGGGTTAAAAAAAAAAAAGCGAAAGGATGATCCTTTCGCTTTTTAAAAGAGTAATTTAGTTTTTAAACTAAATCATCAATAAACTCAACAGCACGACCAATGTAATTAGCAGGTGTTAGTTTTTTCATTTCTACTTTAGCGTGCTCTGGAAGGTCAAGACCATCGATAAAGTCAGCCATTATTTCTTGATTTACACGTTTACCGCGTGTTAAATCTTTAAGTTTTTCGTATGGCTTTTCAATGCCATATTTACGCATAACGGTTTGAATCGGCTCTGCGAGTAATTCCCAGTTTTGATCAAGCTCGTCAGCTAAACGTTGCTCATTTACTTCAAGCTTGCTTACACCTTTAAGTGTTGATTGGTATGCAATAATCGCATAACCCATACCTACACCTAAGTTGCGTAATACCGTTGAATCAGTAAGGTCACGCTGCCAGCGAGAAACTGGTAATTTTTGTGCAAGATGAGCAAAAATTGCGTTTGCTAAGCCTAAGTTACCTTCTGAGTTTTCAAAATCAATTGGGTTAACTTTATGCGGCATTGTTGATGAGCCAATTTCGCCAGCAATTGTTTTTTGCTTAAAGTGATTAAGGGCAATGTAGCCCCACATGTCACGATCAAAATCGAGCAATATAGTGTTAAAACGTGCAATTGCGTCAAACAATTCTGCAATATAGTCATGCGGTTCAATTTGTGTCGTAAATGGATTTAGTGTTAAACCTAAGCTTGATACAAACTTATCTGCGTGTGTATGCCAGTCGTAATCTGGGTATGCGCTAAGGTGAGCGTTGTAGTTACCAACAGCACCATTAACTTTACCTAACATTTCTACTTGTGCAATTTGGTCACGTTGACGTTTTAAACGCATGTATACGTTAGCAAACTCTTTACCCATAGTCGATGGTGTAGCAGGTTGCCCGTGTGTACGAGTCATCATTGGGATTGTTTTGTATTCAATTGCTTTTTCTTTAATTGCGCTTAAAAGTTCATCGCAATAAGGAAGTAAAACGTTTTTACGCGCTTCGCTTAGCATTAAACCATGAGATAGATTATTAATATCTTCTGAAGTACAAGCAAAGTGAATAAATTCGTTAATTGCATGAAGCTCACTGTTATCGGCGACTTTTTCTTTTAGTAGGTATTCAACCGCTTTAACATCGTGATTTGTCGTGCGTTCAATGTCTTTAACGCGCTGTGCATCAGCTTCACTGAAGTTATCTACAATGGCGTTTAGAAGTGCATTAGCTTGTTCGCTAAATGCAGGTACTTCTTTAATATCGCTTGCTGCAGCTAACGCTTGCAACCAACGCACTTCAACAATTACGCGGTATTTGATTAAGCCAAATTCGCTGAAAATACTGCGCAGTTCAGTGGTTTTGCTGCCGTAGCGACCATCCACTGGAGAGATAGCCGTTAACGCTGAAAGCTCCATAATAACTCCTAAATTTTAGTTTGAACGATAGTTAAATTTTTGTTTTAGCAATGGCGAGTATTTTTCTTTTTGCAAAGAAAAAGTGACGGCGTTTACCGCCCATTTGTCGCCATAATACTGCACTTCTAATGCCGGCTAATAATAACGCACGGATTTTATTTTGAGTGAGCTGCTGTTTTAATAACTCGGGTTTACCATAAACCTGTATTCGGTGCCCAAGGGGGCTCAGCACCGACGAGTATATATCTGCTAAACCGGCAACAACGCTCTCGTCGGTAATAGCAAAATGATCTAAACGACGATGAATATCATCAATTCGTTTACCTAATTCGTTTAAGCTTTTATCGTTTGCACTTAGCGCACGCTCAAGCTGCATTAAACCACCTACGTATTTTACTATTTCAACATCTTTTTGAGCACCTGCGGTTAGCTGCGCCATTAATGTTTTATAGCCATCACGTAGGTTATCTGTACCTTGATAAACGTCCTCTGGAGATTCAGGAGATGTTTGAATAATACTTGAAAGTAAGATTTCTAAATCGTGTTCGTTGTTGCTGCCGTATTGGGCAATTTTTTGAACTTGTTTAGCAACCTGGCACATGGCGGCAAGCGCCATGACTTGGTATTCATTCATTACTTAATCACCGAGTCAATAATACCACCACCTAAACACACATCTTCTGCGTAAAATACGGCAGATTGACCAGGTGTCACTGCTTTTTGTGGCTCGTCGAACAATACGCGGGCCATGCCGTCTTCACCTACAAGTAGGGTACAGCTTAAGTCTTCTTGGCGGTAACGTGTTTTTACTGTGCAGCGAGTGGTACCTTTAGGACCAATGCGATCAACCCAATGCAATTGGTTTGCATTAAGACCATTACTGTATAGCCGAGGGTGATCTTTACCTTGGCCCACAATAAGTACGTTACGTTCTAAGTCTTTATCAACTACGTACCATGGTTCGCCAGAACCTTCTTTCATACCACCAATTAACAAGCCTTTGCGTTGTCCAAGTGTGTGGTACATTAAGCCTTCGTGCTCGCCTACGTTATTACCGTCAGTGTCTTCAATAACGCCAGGTTGTGCTGGTAAGAACTTTTGTAAAAAGTCTTTAAATTTACGCTCACCAATAAAGCAGATACCTGTGCTGTCTTTTTTATCGTGCGTGATTAGGTCTTGCTCTTCTGCTATGCGGCGTACTTCTGGTTTTTCGATATCGCCTACCGGGAATAACGTTTGGCCAATATGTTCATGGCTTAAGGTATATAAGAAGTAGCTTTGATCTTTATTGTTATCAAGTCCGCGACACATAACGTATTTGTCATCGCGAAGCTCACGGCGAACATAGTGACCCGTTGCAATAAAGTCAGCACCGAGTGCTTGAGCCGCAAATTCTAAAAAGGCTTTAAATTTAATTTCTTTATTACACATTATGTCTGGATTCGGTGTACGACCTGCTTTGTACTCTGCTAAAAAGTACTCAAATACGTTGTCCCAATACTCTGCTGCAAAGTTAACAGTGTGAAGCTCAATACCTAATTTATCACACACAGCTTGCGCATCTTTTAAATCATCAGCGGCGGCACAATATTCATCATTGTCGTCTTCTTCCCAGTTCTTCATAAACAGGCCTTCAACTTGGTAGCCCTGTTGTTGTAATAAATATGCAGATACAGAAGAATCAACACCGCCGGACATGCCAACAATGACTTTAATGTGACTATTTTCGCTCATGAATAATTTCGCTTATACAGATTGCTGTTAACTTGGAAAGGCCGCGATTATAGCATGTATTTTGTTTGTGCTTAAAGAGCGTAGGGCAGCAAAGACATAATTTGTCACTATTTTATTTGTATAACAAATAGCAAACTAGCCTTAAGAGCCGTTTGAGCGGACATAACTTCACGCATTAATTAGTGCCTGTTTACCTTTCGCGGTTGAATTTGAAACAGTATATTGATTTTTAGGGAAGGTAACGCTTATGGTGTGTGGCTATTTCTTATAAATAAGCGATAACGTTGCATAAATACTAAACATTCGCGCCCTTTGGTTTGTCCGTGGGCAATCAACTCATTTTTAACGACGGATGTAGTATGTACGGTAACGATGGAGTAGATACCGCCTACTAGGCTGATATCTCGCGCACTATTTAATTTCACTTATATAGAACAAATTTTAATCCTAAAGGTCAGTAGGCACTAAGTTTATTAGTTTTTTTCATGCAAATATTGAATTTTATTAATAGTATTTTCTTTTAAAACTACTTGGGTAAATATACACTTAGGAAATAGTAAATAGTTGATATTGTTTAAATAGTATCAATTTTAGGGACGCTACCTATATAGTCAACGGAATGAATATATGAATTATGCTTATCAAATAAATGAGATAAAATCACTCGTAGAGCATTACACTCTAAAGTCTAGTTTTTCACCAAATGATTTATCAGCAAATACAAATACTGAATTTAAGAAAGCCGCTTATCATCTTTTCTATGAACTGATAAAACTAAAAAGCCTTCGTATTTATCAAGAACCAAATCATATAACTGAGTTATTCGGCCTCATTAAGCAATCATCTTTTCAAGATCGTATTGAAAAAAAAGCATTGGCTCACGTTGAATATTGGTGGCTTGAATGGTATTTCGCGTTAGAAATGGATGAAAAGATAAATACTGAAAAAAATAATACGGCAATGAGTTATTTATCGCAAAGTACACAGCATCCAATGCGTAAACATGAACTTAGCCACTACGCTAAATTATTCGCAGCATTACCTATGCCAGTGTGTAATGTATGTGCAAGAACTGGCGATATTTTAAGAGTAAATCAACGCTTTGTAGACGTTTTTGGTTATACAGTCAAAGATGTCCCCAACCTAAATATTTGGTGGCAAAAAGCTTACCCAGATATCAAGTATAGGGAGTTCGCTAAAACACTTTGGGACAATTCTTTGCAACTAGCCCTGAAAAATAACAACGACATTCCAGCTAATAACTACCGAGTGTCATGTAAAAATGGTTCTCAAGTAATGATGGAGGTATCAGGAATTGATATTGGGGAAGAATTTTTGGCTGTTTTTAAAGATGCTACTGAGCGTTTACAAGCAGAAGATATACTCAGAGATATGGCTTTTTTGGATGCGCTGACGAAAATAGCGAATAGACGTCGATTTGACGAAAAGTTAACACATGAGTTTGAGCGTGCGAAGGCGTACGAAGGTTCATTGTCATTAATCATCCTTGATATAGATCACTTTAAAGAATTTAATGATTTATACGGACACGTAGCGGGTGATACTTGTTTATATGATGTGGCTCAAAAAATAGCATCAACAGTGAGTCGCCCTGAGGATTTTGTTGCTCGCTATGGTGGGGAAGAGTTTATAGTTTTATTACCACAAACGGACAAGCAAGGTGCTTTGTTTATAGCTGAGCAGATACAAAAAGCGATAGAAAATTTAGCCATTGCGCATGAAGGTAGTTTTACCGGTTTTTTATCTGTAAGTATGGGTATAAATACAATAGATAAATGCACAGCTAGTGATGAGCTAAATTTTATAAAAGCAGCCGACAGCGCACTTTATTATGCAAAGAGACAAGGCCGCAATTGTATTGCTTTAAGTGCTAATTAAATAACCTGCATATTATTTTGTTTGGTATTTATGCTGCATTAGCGCCTATTTATCGGGGATAACCACGCACTACAGGCGCAGAGATACCTAAAAACTAAACATACGGCTGCAAACTTAACCTCGAGAGATAAGCAGGCTTTAGGCTTAAAATAGTTTAAGCCTAATTGTATATAGTTTCGAGACTTAATATTGGCCGATTTAGACTATCATCAATACACTTTAAAACTAGGGGACTTCTGAGCGGTAGTGATTTTATTTGCTCGTAGGTGTGCCAATTCGCGCTAATAATGTTGCTATCTAGCGGTTTTGGGACTGGTATATTCTGAGGTGCTTCAAATAAGAAGCAGAACCGTAAATAGTGCACTGCGTTATCGGCATGCAAATTATACACACCTAAAAAGCCAAGAGGCTCAAGCGCTAAGCCTGTTTCTTCAAGTAACTCTCTGCTTGCAGCTTGTGCAAGTGTCTCATTTTTCTCTAAATGACCCGCAGGTTGGTTGTAACAAATTTGCTTTGTAAATTTATCGCGCTCTTTTACAAGTAAAAACTCATTTTGCTTTTTTACTATTGCTGCAACCGTAACATGCGGTTTATGCATCAACTACGCCCTTAATTACGTTATATTCACCACAATTAATATCATCCAACGTATAGTTACCAATGCTATAGCGAATGAGGCGAAGAGTAGGGTGGCCAATATGCGCCGTCATGCGGCGGACTTGTCTGTTTTTACCTTCGTTAATGGTAATGCTTAGCCAAGTAGTGGGGATTGCTTTTCGTTCACGTACAGGCGGATTTCGCGCCCAAATTGTTGGTTCATCAATTATTTTAACGTTAGCGGGGAGTGTAAGTCCGTCTTTAAGTTCTACGCCATTACATAAATCATTAATTGATTCACTCGTTGGTTCACCCTCAACTTGTGCCCAGTAGGTTTTATTCGTTTTTTTATCAGGAGCAGTCAAGGTGTTTTGTAATTTTCCACAGTTTGTTAAAAGCAATAAACCTTCACTGTCTCTGTCTAATCTTCCTGCGGCGTATACTTCTTTAATCGGGATAAATTCTGCAAGCGTTTTTCTGTCTGCGTCATCTGTAAATTGGCATAGCACATCAAATGGTTTATTGAATAACACAATTTTCCTGTCTTTAGATGCTATTTGCGGCTTTATTTCTCTTTTACCAGATGGCGTTTTATTAAGTGCACTGCGAGAATAAGTACGCCCAGTACTTCTTTTAGGCTTGGCTTGTGTTGTTTGATTATTGCCTGATTTAGCTCTCATTATATGCACCTAGCTGGTTTTGGTAATCCAGCAATTTTTGTTGCTTGTTTAGCTGGGCCTTTAGGAAATAATTTATATAAATAAAGGCTATTACCTTTGTCCTCACCGAGTGCTTTAGCCATTGCTTTTACAAGCATTCTAATTGCTGGGCTGGTGTTATATTCAATGTAAAAATCACGAACAAAATTGATGACTTCCCAGTGTTGCTCACTAAGTGTGATGTTTTCTTGAGTAGCAATTACAGGCGCCAGCTCCTTTGACCATAAAGTATGGTCGAGCAAGTAGCCTTGTTTGTCGGTTTCAATCTGTTGGTTGTTAAATTCAAGCATGAGTTACCACGTAATTGATTGGTTAGTTGATAAAGTGAGTGCCACAAAGTCTTCATAGCTAATTGCTTTATCGTTATCTGCTAATTTTATTGCACGTACTTGCGCGTCTTGTTCAAGTATTAACAGTGTATCTGCAAACTGCCTAAATTGTTTTTTTGCAAAGCAGGCATCACCAACCAGCAAAATGCTATCGGTTGGTAAAATTAAATTTTCTAATTGATTTGCACAGTAGTAGTTAAGCGGCTTTGAAAAAATATGTAACGTGCTCATAGATTCACCACATGCTGCTGGGCTTTAATTAATGTTTGTTGTTGGCTAAAGTTGAGTGCTTTTGCCTCTATGAGTAAATCATGTTTATTTAAACCATAATCAAGCAATGATTTTTCACACACGTAAATGTTTTCAATATCGTAAATTTCGAGTGTTTTAATATTTTTAAAAAAGTCTTTTAAACCAATATCATTTGGTTGCTGATGCTTTTTTAAAGCTAAAACGGCGGGGCCGCTAAACAACCAACTTATATTTTGGTCAACAGCAGCAAATATCAATGTCATATCAAGTGCATCACGAATATTTAAATCGTCAAATGGGCTGCACTGACTCATTACTAATACGTTTATCATTTAAATTGCACCCATTTATCTGCGTCGCTTGCAAGCATTGCAAATTCAGCTAACCCTGCGACTTTAAATACACCTGTGTTTTTAATATCCAACCCGCGCTTTTGAGCTGCGGTAACACACAGCATTAAATTTAGTTCTTGATCAGCGAGTTGCTGCCAAAGTGCTGAAATTCGAAGTTCGTCTGAGGATAAATCAAAGTGTGTAGATGCATGATAAATACCTTGCTGGTATAAAAAAATAGCATCAATGGTGTGCCCTTGGGCTAAACATGCATTCGCAAATTTAACTATGCGTTGCGTAGTATCGTGATCGGATGGTGGTGTATGTAATGAAAGAACAAAGCGTGCCAAAACAATTCCAATAAAAAAGCCCCAATAAAGGGGCTATTTTAACAGAACTATTTAATTAGTCATCACTTGCGCCAAGTAGAGCAAGCAAAGAAGTAAATAAGTTATATACGCTTAGGTATAAAGACACTGTTGCACGAATGTAGTTAGTTTCGCCACCGTTTATGATTCGGCTTGTATCAAATAAAATCAAACCAGACATAATCAGTACAACTGCTGCATTAAGCACCATAAACATCAATGAACTGCCAATAAAAATATTAACGATGCTTGCTACAATCACAACAATTAAGCCAACAGTTAAAAAGCCACCCATGAATGAGAAGTCTTTTTTAGTGTTTAGTGCATAAGCAGATAAACCAAAAAAGATAAGCGCTGTAGAACCTAAGGCTTGCATAATAAGCATTGGGCCATTTGGTAATGCAGCATAATGGTTAAGCAATGGACCTAAGCCAGCCCCCATTAAACCTGTGAAAGCAAACACCCAAAATACACCAGATGCTGTATCTGCTTTTTTATTTACAACAAATAATAAACCGAACGAAACGAGTGTAAACACAATTCCCATAAAGTAAGGTAATTGTAGTGCCATTGAAATACCGGCTGTAACTGCACTAAATGCAAGTGTCATAGCTAGTAAAAAGTAGGTGTTTTTAAGTACCTTGTTTGTTTCAATGGTAGACATTACCGGTTTCGCGGTATTGTACGATTGATTAAACGCCATTGTAGAGCTCCTTTAAGTGAAACGTGTGTGTTTCGATAATTTAACTAAAATTAGATTACCAACTCTTATATGTTTGGGCAAACCTTTGTAGATCAATAGAGTCAAATATTTAAATAAAAGTTCATTAGCGATTAAATTAAAAACACTTTGTCTTAACTTTAAACAAATTAATTGTTTTTTAAGCACTTAAACAATTAATTTAAAAAAAAGCTTCACAAAAGGGGTGGGTTTCCCTATTATGCAGGCCGTGCGGAGAGATGGCAGAGTGGTCGAATGCACCGGTCTTGAAAACCGGCATGGGTTTATAGCCCATCTAGGGTTCAAATCCCTATCTCTCCACCACTTATTTATTAGTGTGTGGTAATTTATTTATCATTCATTTAAAAGTTATTAGTACACTCTTACTTTTAACTTAGCAGTATCGGAGAGATGGCAGAGTGGTCGAATGCACCGGTCTTGAAAACCGGCATGGGTTTATAGCCCATCTAGGGTTCAAATCCCTATCTCTCCACCATATAACAAAAAAAGCCCGCTAATTTAGCGGGCTTTTTTTGTATCTATAGAAAACTAATACCAATCTGCTTATATATGGGGTCTATTTAACGTTAAGAAAATTACGCTAGAACTAGGCAAAAATTTTTATATCTAGTTGTTATAAATAAAAAATTTTTAACGACGTTATAGTGCAATTTAATTCGTTAAATTGATCAAAGATTTATGCAGGTTGGTATAAAATGCATTATTGTTAAATAGAGTCTATATGGGCAGATTAGGGCCTTTTTATCTTTCGAGCTTGAATTTACAGTAGACTGTTTGGTTTTTGTTCAAGGCAGAGCCTATGTTATGTGGTCATTTCCCCATAAATAGGCGATAAGGCAGCTCAAATGCCAAGCGTGCGCTGCTCTTGGGTTTGCCTACATATAGTATGTAGGTAAAGGGCGTGAGCAGGACGCGGATGTTTTACTCAATTTTTACTTATTCTTACATGAATGTAAGCCAGTAGGATAACGCAGGAGCAGTTACCAAGCCGACTAGGTAGAAAATTCGCCTAGTTATAGCGTAATTTCTTTATCGTTAAATAGACTTCGTATATAAGCTAATTGGTATTACTTATCATTTTATATTTACTGAGAAAATGAAACCAGTAATTAGCGATGAATTTGTGGTATTTTATTAGCAAGCGAGTCTTTAAAGGTATGTAAAATATGACGTTGTGGCTTAAAGATGATTTAGCGTCAAGAAAGTTGGTTGTATACAGGGCAATTTTATTTTCGATAGTAACTCTATTTATTTTATTCGTATTCCAACCTTTTGGTACAACCAACGATACTGAACCTTATAAATTACTCCGCCTTTCAGGCTACGGCTTAGTCACGTTTTGCGCTTTATTGCTTTCGGGTTTTATTGAGATCTTTTTAATTCGCTTAAATCTTAGCAATAAACTTCGAATAATAGTGACCCCCAGCCTTTATATTTTAATTACTGCTTTGTTTAACCACGGATATTTTGTTGTTGCTATGTTAGGGGCTTGGCATTGGCAAAACCAAATACTCTTCATTGTATATACATTAGCAGTTGGGTTATTCCCGATTAGTTTCATATTTGTTGTCAATCGTCATGCAAAGCATATGGTCTTAACAACTGAAAAAATACCGGTTGTTAAGACTAAACAGCGTGCTTGTGAAGAGGTAGAAAAAAATAACGTCCCCCCACACCGTCTAATAACACTTATTGGCGATAATAAAGGTGACAAGCTAACAATTGCGCTATCGGATATATTGTTTATTAAGTCAGCCGATAATTACTGTGAGCTCGCAACGATAGAAAACGATGTTGTTTCTCATAAATTGCTGCGTATAACGTTAACTGGTTTATTAAAACAATTACCCCAAAATACATTTTTATATCGCTGTCATCGGTCTTATGCAGTTAATTTACAATTAGTTGCAGTAAGTAAAGGGAATGTCGGAGGATTACAGTTATCGATGAACTCATTTGATTTCACAATTCCAGTTTCGCGAACTTATGTTGATGTCATTAAACAAGCCTTGTTGTTAACCCCTGATGTTTGTTGATGACCCCAAAAACATGTAGTTAGCACCTAAAAATGAAATTTAGCCCTAATTGATCGATTTCATAATTAGTGATTGCCATGATTAAGTTGAATTTAAAGTTGTAACTTAAGAAGGTACGTATGAAACATACAATTAAAGCACTGCTACTAATCACCACATTTATATTTTGTCATTACATGATGAAAGAGTTCTGGGGGGATAACTGGGTAAGTGTCCTATCTGACCTTGATCAACAATCAGCCCTTTTGTTATTTCCTGCTAAATACTTGTTTATTTATGGGCCATTGTTAGTTGTGGCAACATTATTATTTAAACATGAGAGTTGGTACAACGTTTTAGGTGTCGACATTGAAGGTTTTCAACGTTTTTTACTCGCAGCGGTAGTCTGTTGCACACCTATGGTGATAGGTTACGCTTATTTGAGTAACGCGCTAAACCTTTCAATTACGGGGATAATTACAGGTTCAATATACGCGGGAGTTTTTGAAGAAATAATTTTTAGAGCTGCTTTGTTTGGCGTGTTATTTCGTTTTTGTCGTTGGGGGTTTATTCCCGCCGCATTAATTAGCTCAACGATATTTGGTTTGGGTCATATTTATCAAGGACATGATGCTATTTCAGCTGTGATGGCTGTTGCAATTACAACAATTGCAGGAACTTGGTTTGCGTGGTTATTTTGCGAATGTGGATACCGTATTTGGTTTCCATTATGGATGCATATATTTATGAATGCGGCTTATGGCATATTTAGCATGTCAGGTGGTGCAGCAGGGGATTTAAAAGGCAATTTGTTCAAGGCAACTGCAATAATTTTAAGCATACTCTACGTAAACTTACTTATCCGTCGTGGTAAACCGCGCCAAATAACACTCTCTACACTATTTAAAAAACGTCCAGATTTTTCGTCTCAGCATTATAAATTAGCAACACAAAACACTTGGAGGAGATAATAATGTTTGAATTATTTTTAATTATAATGATTTTTTTGTCGCCTTTTTTACTTTTAGTGCTAATTAAAAATTACTTTACCTATAAAACGACTACTAAAGAAAAGTCACTTTTATTACAAGATAAAAATCAGAAAAATACGGTTGTTATGCTGCAAAGAAAGTTAGACGTTTTAGTTGAAAGAGTCATAGTGCTTGAAGAGTTGGCGATAAATAAAAATATCGATTTATCACAAAAAATAGCTCAGTTGTAACTACTGAGCTATTTGTTATTTCTTTTAAAAACTGGGCTTTTATTACAGGGCAAGATCACGAACTTTACCTTGACTTAAAAGTATGATCTTATACTCCTTTTTTAAGGAGCATCCCCATGTCT